>CADAGC010000040.1 GCA_902787365.1 uncultured Ruminococcus sp.
CTATGTCAGTCCATACTCGGCGAAAGATACTTTTCTTCGCCTGGAAGTGCGGAAGACGCGATCCTTGAAGGGATCCGCCAAGAGAATTTGTATGTGGCGCTCATCGGTGAAGAATGCGTTGGCTTTACATATATCATTCCCAAAGGAGCGTTTCACAGTTTTCCATACCTGCATATCATCGCCGTGAAAGAAGAATACAGGAACAAGGGGATCGGCAAGGCGCTGCTGGATTATTCTGAAAAAATTGCCTATGAAACGGCAGACAGGTTTTTCCTTGTTGTCGCAGATTATAAGTCGAATATAAATTAGCTCATTATAGGATGAATTGAAAATAAATTATATGATATAATATATCTAATCGTTAATTAATGATTTATTTAACTGTTCGTAAAATAGTAATTTTACGAACAGTTAGAAGATTGAAAATTATGATATAATTATATATAGGAGTGATTATCTATGAAAATAAAATCACTATATGTGTGTGTTAATGATATGAAAAGAGCAATTAATTTTTATACTAACTTTTTTGAAGTGAAGCCAGTTAAGGAAGATAATGTTTATAGTGTTTTTGATATAAATGGGTTTAGGTATGGTTTATTTGCTTATAAAGAAATGAATGAAGAACATTCTTTTGGTAGTAATTGTCTACCAAGCATAGAGGTAGATGACATAAAAATATTAAAAGAAAAAATATCCCATTTAGAAATATGTTTTCCTTTAACTCAGATTGGAAATAATTGGGTTTGTGAATTTGTGGATAGTGAAGGAAATCATATAGAGTTAATAGCACCAATTGTTTGATCGGAAAATTTTTGTTTTTACGAACAATCGTAAGATTAAGATATTACGAACACAATAATGATTTATAGAGCAGATAATATCTGCTTTTTTATTTTCAACACTTAAAAAGTGGCAGGGGCAAGGGAGTATGTCAGAACTTGTTGAATTTTGTTATGAACATCTTGAAAACTGAGGGATATACGAGACTTGGCGTAGATTTTGAAAGCATCAATCCGTCAGGCAGCGGGTTTTGGCTGAAGCATTTTCATGCCTATACCAACAGTGTTGTGCGCAGGATAGATGAGCGGATCATGCAGAGAGTTTCGCTGATATGATCTTATCGGAATGTTATTTCCTGCAATCTGTTAAAACAAGAGTGTGCTGAAAAAACCGGCACACTCTTTCCATAGAGGGTGATACCATGAGTGATCTCGATTTTCTGATAAACTATCTGCTGTCAGAAAGAAACGATGTTGACGGAATTGAGATACCAAACAATGATGCGGATAAATTCCGCCTTTACAGAAGCCTTGTGAATATCCGCCCTGCTGTCAAGGCAGACGAGGATTATCTGCAAGCCGAGGACGAATACCTCACCGCTCTGACCGAGAGCAAGGGTATCACGGATATTGCAGATCTGTCGCCAATAGAGGACGGCATTTATCTTTGGAAAGGTGATATTACCACGCTCCGATGCGGTGCTATCGTCAATGCCGCCAATTCGGGAATGACGGGGTGCTGGCAGCCGTGCCACTCTTGTATCGACAACTGTATCCACACCTTTGCAGGGGTACGGCTTCGTTACAAGTGCGGTCAGATTATGCAGGCGCAAGGTCATGAAGAACCCACAGGCAGGGCAAAGATAACTCCTGCCTATAACCTGCCCTGTGACTATGTGATACACACCGTCGGACCTATCGTGCAGGGACAGCTCACGGACGAGCATTGCCGATTGCTTGAAAACTCATATAAAAGCTGTCTTGAAATTGCCATACAAAACAGGGTATGCTGTTATTTCGGCGTGCTCCACAATGCCTAATAGAACTTGTGTGGAACAGATTATAGGTGTTCCATTAGACTACGGTCTAAGGGTTCAGATCATGCTTTGCTTTTATATTCCTTTCCATTCACACTGCCGCCGTCAACAAGAATATCAACGCCTGCAAGATACCCATTACGCTCATCCGCTGCCATAGCGATGGCAAAACCCAGTTCCTCGGGAGTCCCCATTCGTTTTTCGGCGGTGTATTTGAGCATTGATGCACCTTCACCCTTTTCAAGCTCACCCATGTCCGTGGCGATCAGTCCGGGACTGATCGAGCATACCCGGATCCCACGGCTGCCCAATTCAAAAGCAGACTTCTGAGCATACCATACGGCAAAATTCTTTGACAGCGCATAGGCAAGCCCTGCACTCTTATAGCTGTCCTTTACAAGGCGGCACATCCGCAGCAGCTTGTCAAGGAATGCCTGCTCATGTTTTTCGGCAAGGCGGTACGTCTTTTGCGGTATCATGAGCTTCGGGAGCTGATAGGCAGAATTTGACGAAATGTCAACGATCACGCCCTGTTTCATGACCTTTGCAAACTCTCTGTTGACATAGACTGTTCCGAGTGCATTGACACGCAACAGCTTTTCGGGGTCAGCCATTGACGGCGAAAGCCCTGCGGCATGGATCACATTCGTGACTTCACCCAGCGTCGCCGCATATCTTGCAAGCTCGTGTACCTGCTTTCTGTCAGAGGTATCACAGGTCATGACAAAGGCACGCTTGCCCTCCGCTTTCAATCGCTCTGCTGCCCGTTCGAGCTTGCTCTGCGTCCTGCCGGAGAGCAGGAATATCCTGTCATTTGGCATCGCTCTTGCGGCTTCAAGCCCCATTCCGCTGCCGCCGCCTGTTATCACACATACTTTCATATTTCACCTCATGCGATCTTTCCGCTTGCTTTGAGCCATTTGATCTCATCGTGTATCGTTTCTCTGTAGGATCTTGTCCGATAGCCAAGCTCACGCTTTGCCTTTGAGGAATCAAACTCGTTGTTTTGTCCGATAGCCAAGCTCACGCTTTGCCTTTGAGGAATCAAACTCGTTGTTTCGTGCGAGATTGTATACGGAAAATGTTGTCATCAGGGGCTTTACGCCTGTTCTTTTGGCTCTCATCTCAAAGAGTTTTGCAATCAGATCAGCGACGGGGATCGGCAGGAACGCCTTCGGCGCTTTGCAATCTGCTTCCTCGGAAACGAGCCTGCAAAAATCCTTGAAGCTGATCGCTTCGTTGCCTAAGATATAGCATTCGCCCTGTCTGCCATGATCGGCGGCTGCGATCATTCCTGCAGCAAGGTCTCGCACATCGCAGAGATTGAATGTTCCGCTGATGCCCATTGGCATTTCGCCGCCGATGATCTTGATGAGCGTTCCCGTTGTTTCACCGACTGCAAAATCTTCCGGACCCATGATGCCGCTCGGATGAACAACACAGGCATTCAGTCCACGCTCTTTTACAGCATCCAGTACCTCCTGTGTCGCCATCGCCTTTGACATGGAATAGCAGCCCTCGACCTTGTCCTCATCAAAGAAATCTATCTCTGTGATACGTTTGCCCTTCGGCGCTTCCGGGATCGCACCTGTACTGCTGCAATAGATCAGCTTTTCACATTCAGGATGCGCAAGACACATATCAATGATGTTCTTCGTTCCGCCCACATTCACATCAATGACCTTCTGGCTGTAAGCCGGGTCAACGGTCACGATGCTTGCGATATGCAGCACAGTCAACGGTCACGATGCTTGCGATATGCAGCACAATGCTTTTCATACCCTCGGGAACGGTAAACAGCTTTTCAAGGCTTTCCCTGTCGCAGAGGTCGCCGTAAACAACCTCTGTACTGTCGGGGATATACTTCGCAGCCGGGTCATTCGGCAGGACAAAAGCCCTGACCTTGTTTCCACGCTCTGAAAGCTGACGGCATACTGTACCGCCTAAAAAACCTGCCGCACCTGTGACAATATAGATTCTGTCGCTCATTTTCATTTCTCCTCTCATGATTCCATTTATGCAATATTCCGATACTTCAAAAGCTCCTCACGCTTGGCGATGCATCTTTGAAGCTGTTCCTCTGCAAGTCTGAGCTTGGCATCTGATACCGTTTCACCGTCATCAAGCAGAAATGCTTTGACAAAGGCGTTTTCTATTGCCGTATATCCGCTGACGGTCTTGCGCTGGATATAACGAAACGCATTCACATTCGCAGAAACGGTCTTGTCCCACAAGCTCACATAGCCCGTGTCTATGACCTTTTCGGATGGCATATCTCTCATAAGCATATCGCAAGGCGTGGAATACATTATTTCCACCGATACAGAAAGCGGGATACCTGCACCCCTGAAGCTCTTGGCAAGGGCGTTCACATACTTGTCACCCTCAAAATCCTGCGTGAAGTCAATGATGAAATATCCGCACTGGCAGGTCATGTTCATAACAAGCCCCGACGAGCAGTCGGAATACAGATGCACCGATTCCACATAACGCTCGTTCTCGTTAAATCTGAACTGTCCGATATAGCTTATCAGATAGGTGTCGAGCTTCAGGTCATCAAGTATTCTCATGACCGCACGCTTTTTGCCGAAGGAGTGAAGATGACCTACAGCATTCAGCAGCATGATTATCTTATTGAACTCGTCCTTGCAGCGTTCAGGCGTTCTCTGCTCGTTCATAAGGTGCTTGTAGTGTCTGCAAAGCTCCTCTGTTGACATTTTTTCTTCATTCTCGCCGTATGGCAGGCTAATGCTCTTTACGCAGTTTTTATACGTTCCCTCACAGCCGAGCGCCGCCCTTGCATCGACTGGGAAATTGCTGTTGATCACTTCCTTGCTGTCGGGGTAAAGCGCACGGATCGCACGGCTCATCATTACGCTGAGCATTACCACGGGTGATGCACCGTTTGCCTTGCAAAGATTGATAAAATCAGCCTGCGGAAATTTCAACTCGTAGCGTCTGTGTGCAGCTTTTGGAGCTTTCGTTTCGGGGAGCGTGAAGCCTTTTCTTGAAACGCCCTCGATTTTTTTCAGAGTGCTGCGGTCGATCTTGTATTTACTGCCGCATGGCTCGGAGATCTCAGCTTCTGTTATCGGATCATCTGCGGTCAGGATACCTTCACTGCCTGCCGTACTGCCGTATGCAGCCTGACAGTAATAATAGATGAGCGTTTCCACAAAGCTCTTGACACCTCTGCCGTCGGCAAGCCCGTGGTGGAAGGATACGCAGATGCTCTTTGCGTGATGTGTCACACCGATCAGATAGTAATTATTCTCCTCACCGCCCAAGGGGATAAGCTCCTCGCTCTCGTGTACCTCTATAGTAAGATTATTCTCCACCGCATAAAAATCACCCTCGTGCTCCTCATATCTTACCTTGAAATACGGGTAACGCTCCATGGTCGCAGCAAGTGCCTCGTTCAAAGCGTTATGCTCCACATTATCATTCATTCTGATCTCATAGACCTCGCTGGGGAGGCCGTTCTTTCTGTAAAGATAGGGCTGACCTGCTCTTACTTTCTCTGCTGTCATTGTGCTGTTCATAACATATTCCTCACTTTCGGTTCGTGTTGTTTGTTTCAATGTCTGTATTATACTGCCCGGACGTTTGCGAGTTGTTTCAGAAATGTTTGAGAAATGTTAAAGCAGACAAACAAGAAAACCGTCTGCCTTTTCAGACAGACGGTGATCGTCAATTCCCATTTTTGATCTTTTCACTCAGCGCAAGTATCTCATCACGGTATTTTTCACGGCTGCGTTTTGTGACTGCCTTGCTGACAGGCGTAGCCAATGCCGCCAGAATAAAACCAACTGCTCCCGCTGCTGCTCCTGCCGCAAAGTGCGAAAAGCTCAGGAGCAGAATCACACCGCCAGTCAGTATCAGAACACCCGTAAGCCCCACCGCAATGCCTGCAAAGGTGCCGGGCAGCTCTGCCTTACGATCAAGTCGCTTTAGCCTGTCAAGATCGCTGTCGGGCTTTTTAGGAACTGAGATATATTTGGCAGCTATCCTGTCTGCCTCGCTGTTTTTTGCGGGTGAATAGCTGTATGTAAACTTATCCTCGCTCATCGTCGTTACCCCCGTTCTCATTATGCAGTATCACCGTAAATGTGCTGCCCTTTCCCAACTCGGAGCTTACTGTTATCTCTCCGCCGATGATGTCGATGATCCTTTTGACAAGTGCAAGACCGAGACCGTTTCCTTTTGATGCATGGGAAGTGTCACCCTGATAGAACTTGTCGAAAATGTGTCTGCCCGTTTCGCTGTCAATGCCGCAGCCTGTGTCTGAAATGCTCACGGCTGCACCGCTTTTTATGCGCTTCACCGCAACGGATACAGTACCGCCCTCGTCGGTGAACTTGATTGCATTTGAAAACAGATTGTTCCAGACAATGCTAAGAAGCTCAGGATCAGCGTTTATCATAATATCATCATCAATGTCCGTTTCTATCTCAATGTTCTTCTTTTCCCATTCGTTCTCGAACTCAAGCATACACTCGCATACAAGCTCGCTCAGAACTATCACTTTATTTTCGGGGAATATCTGCTGGTTTTCAAGCTTGTTCAGCTTTAAGATGTTTGTAACAAGAGCCGCCAGCCGCTTTGTGGCATCATCTATTGCTAAAGCGTATTCCATTCTGTCATTTTCCGAAAGACCGGGTGAGCGAAGCAGGGCAGCATAGTTTTGAATGACTGCAAGGGGTGTTTTCATTTCGTGGGATACATTAGAAACAAAATCCGTCCGCAGGGTCTCGACGCCTGCAAGCTCATCAGCCATTTTGTTGATGCGCTCAACGATCACGTTGTACTGATTGCTGCCCAACGGATCTGAAAACGGTTCGATGCGTTCAGAAAAATTGCCCTGCGTCAGCCTTTCAAGACCGTCCGAGATACGCTTTACGGGGCGGTCGGTCATGAACTTCTTTCGCAGCCTGTCGATCAGCCACACGATAAAAGCGATAAAAAGCGCATTACCAAATGTCAGCACAGCACTTTTACGGAGCGAATCCTCCGGTATATCAAGACCGTGAAAGAACAGCTCAAATGAAGCAGTCAGCACAAAAGAGATAAAAAACAATATCCCGAAGTATTCAAGCACACTCAGCAGCCTGCTGCGCCAGCCGCCCTTCATTTCAGCACCGCCTTGTAGCCCAGGCCGTGAACTGTGACGATCTCAAATTCGTCGCAGTTTTCAAACCTCTCTCTCAGCTTCCGCATATATACATCTACCGAGCGCAAGCCTGAGGTCGCCTCGATATCCCAGAATTCGTTCATCAGCTGGGAGCGTGTGAAGGTCTTTTTGGGATTTGAGAGCAGCTTGAACAGCAGATTGAACTCACGAACTGTCAATGCGATCTCCTCGCCGTCATAGATACAGCTCTGCTCGTCTTCGTTCATGGTAAGTCTGCCGACGGTGAGCGACTTGTTTGCGCTGATATTGGCACGGCGGAGGATCGCCCCTATTTTCAAAAGCAACTCCTCTAAGTTGACAGGCTTCACGAGATAGTCGTCGATACCGAGCTTGTAGCCCCTCTGCATCGAACGCATATCGTCCTTTGCGGTCATGAACAGAATAGGGATATTCTTGTTCAGCCCTCTCACCGTTTCGGCAAACTCAAAGCCGTCGATCTTCGGCATCATGATATCTGAAATGATCATATCAAAGCTCGCACCGTACATCTCATCATAGGCATCTACCGCATTCAGGCAGCCAACGGCATCATAGCCATTCAGACACAGATATTTGCATACAGTGGCGTTCAGCTCCTTATCATCCTCAACTACAAGGATCCGTATCATGTTATCAGCTCCTTAGAGATATTCTGCTTTTATTATACCATACCCGTTCTCTGATTTCAATGTCTATGCGATATTTTAACATTTCTCAAACATTTTCTCTTTGCGCTGTGGGCAGGAGAAATACAGATGGGGCGTTTATATTTTATCCGTTTGGGAAAAGAGGCATATGAGCAAGGCGAAAATATGGCCTTTTTGTTAAAAATCCACAAAAAGCTTACGTAAACGATTTTTCTGCACCCATATGTGCAGCGGTGGGGTATTACTTATGAAACGGCTCGGAAATGCCGAATACTATGAAAGAAGGAATTAAAAATGCCGAGAAAATTACCCACAGTCGATGAAAGAAGCAAAATGAGCGAGGAGCAGCTCTTTAATGACCTCAACCCCCGTTCACAGTGGAAGCCCGATCAGCTGTTCACAGAAGATCAGGTAAAAGACCTCAACACTCGTATGTACGGCAAAAACGCCGAGGACGAAACCTATAACGAATTTTTACTGCGTGACACACTTGTTGCATATATACTCGCAAAGGACGATATGACCGTTGAAAAGATCGAGGAGCTTACTCTCGATCAGATGAAGGGATATGTCAAGGAGTTTGATCAGTTTATAAAGAACACCTCTGTTTTCGCAGAGGGGCTCACACCTCAGCAGAGCGACGTGAACGCAAGCAAGCTCGGCGAGGTTTTCGGTAAGGCAGCTGCAAAGCTTAAGGACGTAAAGATACCCGAGATACATAATGAGACGGATATTCAGGACGCTTTTGCTTCACTTTCGATACCCGCTTGTGCTTCAAATGCTATATCTTATGCGCTGGGCAACTTCAGATCCAGGAATTCATACGTTATGAAGAGCGGCCAGAACGCATTTGACAAAAGCTTTGTAGAAAACCTTCCCGAGGAAATGAAGGATATGACCGGCCGCAACTTCCGTACTGTCAGCGGCACATTTGAGATGGCGGTTTCATATCTTGCACCAGGAACTACGCCGACACAGAAGGCTGCTACCAGGTTCATTCTTGAAAATGACGTCACCGAGCAGTTAGGCGGCAAGGGCTTTGTAGAAGTGAAAAATGCCCCCCAGTACACAGGTAATTACTCCAGCGCATCGGATTGTATATACGATGATAATTTCTCCCTTGAAAGCAATATGACAAAAGAGGAGATAGACAAGGCAGCCACTACCGATATAGGCAAGGACGACCCGCTTTACAACAAAATGCTGCACAGCTTGGAAAATGGCTATAATACAGTTGCGGGCAAAACCGGATTTAAAAAATATATGCCCGAGCTTGACAAGAAGCTTGATACCGTAAAAGCAGAAGAAGAGGCACAGAGAGTTCGTGAAGAGCAGGAAAGGCGTGTAAGAGAGGCCGAGGAGCACAAAAAGCAGGTAGATGAGCAGTTAAATGCTCTTGACACCGCAGACTATTCCGCTCTGCGCAATCACCGTATACTTGGTAAACTTAAGGACGTAAACGGCTTTGAGCACCCCGCTCTCGTATCATACTACAAGCCCGAGGGCGACACTTCTGAAATGGACGAAGTGGCAAAGGAGTTTGATGAGGTATTCGGAGGTCTTTACAATACCCAGAAGCAGCTGCTTGAAGAGAACAAGAATGTTCTGAATGACAGTGACCCCATGTATAATTTCTTACGCAGCTTTACTGTTAAGAATCCCTCAACACACAAGTCGTTAAACTTGGATGATCTGGCACATGAGACTGTACTTACCAATGCCGATTATGAAAACAGAAAAGATACGAAATACAGAGGCGGCAGTAATATAAATCTTTGCAGAAATGATGACGAGAAAGCGCTTTACAACAAGATAATGAAGTCAGTTCTGATGTACTCTATCAAGAAAGGCTGCGAGCTGGAATTCACACCCTTTGTAAAAACGGCCGAATTACAGGAGAACAAGGCCTTTATAAACAAGGGCGAGACTGTAGGCTTCAAGCTGCACACCGCAAGCGAGCTCAGAGACATAGAAACCGATAAGAGAAATAAGCAGTTGCTCGAGGAAGAAAAGCGCAGAAAAGAACTCGAAGAAAAGCGCAGACAGGAAGAAGAAAAGCAAAGAATAGAAGACGAAAAGGCGCAGAAAGAGCACATCGCTCAGATAGAGAAGGAGAGGGAGGAGCGCAGGAAAAGAATCGAGGAAGAAGAAAGACTCAGAAAGCTTGAGGAAGAGCGCAAGGAAGCGGAAGAGAAAGCAAGAAAAGCCAAAGAGCTTGAAGAGTGGAATAAGGCTCGTGAAGAGTGGGCTGCTACGCACGAAGTCAACAGCGAAAAAGACTACCCCGAAGAGCTTAGAGATAAGGATTTGGTCGAAGACGAAGAATTGCTGGAACAGATCGCCAGAGATGAGAAGGCAGAGAGAAAGCGTCAGCAGGGCGTCATTGATGATATCAACAATAACGTGGGCAAGCAGTATATCAACATAAACGAGATACAGAATGAAGACGCCAAGAACGCTATTGAGGATATCAACAAGACCGAGAAGAAAGTATCCGACAACCGCAAGGTGAACGTTCCCGAGGGATATGTTGACGACAACGGCGGCATTAACAAGGACGATGCTATCAAGCTTAAGGAAGTTCAGGATAAGTTTGAAAACGGCAACGACGATAAGGCCATTCACAGTATGGAGGACGAGGTTGCACTCGGCATCAGCATCAAGACCACCCGCAAGCAGCTTAACGCAAAGCATTGGTTCGGTATGGCAGGCGTAAGCTCGCACGAAATGGACAAGCTCAGAGATGCTACCGAGTATGTTATGAAGCTCAACCAGAAGAATCAGGCGTATCTCAACGGCACCCATGCCCAGTTCCACGCAGACCATACAGCACTTATGGACGAGGCAGTTGCGCTTATGGGCAAGGCGGCTGATGAGTATCTTGCAGAGAAGCGTGGCAAGAAGCACGCAAACGACCCCAACTGGAAGCCCCACACAGGCATGGGCAAGAAGCGATTCGAGGCAGCACTTGCTCTTAGCAAATATGCAAAGGCTTACAAGAGACAGCACAGCTTAGAGGCTCTCGGAAAGAAAGGGCAGGAAGACAAATACACAAGCAAGGTATTTGACCCCGATAAGCTTGAAGACTGGGTAGAGCGCATGAAGCGCATAGGCAACGAAAAGCCTAAGACCGAAGAAGAGCAGAAAAAGGTTATAAAGGATATCAAGAGGACTGCTGCCGGTATGCTTGCCTGCAAATACGGCCATGTTGTGGATCTTAAGGAAAATAATTATTATCAGCGGGAAGACGTTATGATAAGCGCTAATGCAGATAAATTCTATAAGAGCAATGAGTTTAAGCAGATGTGTGAGCTTAACAACGGCAAGGACGCATGGGAAAAGGCTATGAACGTCAAGAAGCTTGCATCAAAGAACAACGGCGACCGTTTATTTGATACGCACATGAAGATATATAAGGGCAACCGCCGCAGAGAAGAGGAAGCAAGGAAGAAAGCGGGCGATAACGAGATAGTTCGCAGAGACTCTGACCTCAACAGAGGCGAATACCGCATTGACACCAAGCTGCCCAAGCCGCCCAAGGCCGGCAAGTAATACTTACCCCCAATAATCAAACACCCCCGTTTCACGGCAAACGCTGTGAGGCGGGGCGTTTGCGTGGGGCATATTAATCGCTATATATGCACAAAAATGTATTGAAAAATCAAATGAAATGTGATATAATATTATTAATAGTTTTTTTATAAACGAGATTTTGAACGGAGTTTATGATGATAATATACTTTCATGCGATAGTTATACTGTCGGTGGTGCTTTCATCGGTGTTCCTGCTTCGCTGGAACCGCACAATAGCTGTGCATTTCCCGATGATATTTCTGCTCATACCCATAATAAACGTGGGCTATCTGCGTGTTGCCACCTCGCAGAACATCTACGAAGCCCTTATGGCAAACGGCATAGAGTATCTTGACGGCTGCTTTTTGGAGCTGGTGTTCTTTTTATACATAATGAGCTTTTGCAAGCTTAAGGTGCCAAAGGCGCTGACGGCGGCGCTGCTTGTTATGGGCACGGCGGTGTTCTTCTTTGCGATAAACGATGCAAAGATACACCTTTTATACACAAGTGCCGAGCTTGAGCAGACAGGCGGCGTATCATACATCATCAAGGAATACGGTGTGGTGCATACTGCCTACTACATACTCATAGCTTTTTATCTTGCGGCAAACCTTGCGGCTATCATCTACAGCTTCACAAGGCGGAATGTCTCAAAGATAAACTCGCTTCTGCTTCTGATGATATATCTTTTCATAATCTTTGCGTTCCTTGCGGGCAAGGTGTTCAGCCCCGCATTCGAGCTTCTGCCCATGTCTTACACCTTTGCGCAGATAATCTTTTTGATAGTTATGAGCAAGATAAACCTTTACGACATATCGGCATCGGTCGTTGCCGACATATCGGAAAGGGGCAAGATAGGCTTTGCGATATTTGACACCAAGATGAGGTATCTCGGCAGCAGCGAGCCTGCGCTGCTCTGCCTGCCCGAGCTTGACACGCTTTACATCGACAAGATAATCACCCGTGAGAACGAGGTGTTCGGCCAGATACTCGACAGCATAGAAAGGCTCAAAGCTGACAGCAGCACGCCGTTTTTCTATGTGAGCAAGAACGGCGTCACCTACAAGGTAACGGCTTCGTATTTCTACTCTGGCAGCAAGATAAAGGGCTATCGCCTTATGACCGAGGACAACACCTACGAATCACGTATGCTTGAAACTCTGAAACTGCGTGAGCGACAGAAAGAAATGGAAGCGCAGATGTTAAGGCTCGAAAAGTCGGCATCAGAGGCGGCGAACAAGGCGAAGAGCTCGTTCCTTGCGCAGATGTCGCACGAGATACGCACGCCGCTCAATGCAGTTCTCGGTATGAATGAGATGATACTGCGTGAGAGCCGTGAGCCTGAGACTATAGAGTATGCTGCCAATGTTTCAAATTCGGGCAGGACGCTTTTACAGCTGATAAACAGCATACTCGACCTATCAAAGATAGAAGACGGCAAGATGGAGATAATCCCCGCACGGTACAAGACGGCAGAGCTGATAGGCGAGCTTGTGCAGGGGGTATCACAAAGAGCCGCAGACAAGGGGCTTGAATTCACAGTTGAAGCTGACGAGTCGCTGCCGAGCGAGCTTAAGGGCGATGATGTAAGGATAAGCCAGATAATATCAAATCTTCTCACCAATGCTGTGAAATACACCGAAAAGGGCTTTGTGAAGTTTATCATCAAAGAGCAGAGCCGAGAGGGCAGCAGCATAGACCTTTATGTTGAGGTTACAGACAGCGGCATAGGCATAAAGGATGAGGACAAGGCGCTGTTATTCGAATCGTTCAAGCGGCTCGACGAGCAGCGAAACCGAAACATCGAGGGCACAGGCCTTGGAATGTCTATCGTCACACGGCTTCTTGACATGATGGGCAGCAGCCTTGATGTAAAGAGCGTATACGGCGAGGGGTCGAGCTTCAGCTTTGTGCTCAGGCAGGAGATAGTTAGCAGCGAGCCTATGGGCAGCTACACCGAGCACCCCGAGCTGCACATTCCCGACATCAGCAGCACGCTTTACACCTGCGGCGCAAAGGTGCTTGTGGTCGATGACAACGCCATGAATCTTAAGGTAGCAGACAAGCTGCTTGGCATATTCGGCATAGCTGCCGATATGGCGGATTCGGGTAAGGCGGCGCTTGAAAAGCTTCAAGCGAACAGCTATGATATAATATTCCTTGACCACATGATGCCCGAGATGAACGGCATAGAGGTTTTGCACGAGATAAAGGAGAAAAGCCTTGTGAGCGATGAAACGGTGATAATAGCGCTTACTGCAAATGCTATAGCAGGGGCAGAGCAGATGTACCGTGACGAGGGCTTTGACGGGTATCTCACAAAGCCTATCGCCGTTGACAGGTTAGAGCAGATGCTCATAGAGCACCTGCCCGAGAGCAAGATGACCACAGACCGAAAAGGGCAGGCAGCAGGCAAGGTATATGACATACTAACCCTTGATGATATGAAGCGCATACGTGACATATGCCCCGAGCTTAACATAACATCAGGTATGGGGTACTGCATGGATTCAAAGGAATTCTGGCTTGACACGCTTTCGGGCTTTGTGCAGGCTGACAAGTCACAAGAGCTTTGCAAGGCGTATGAAAGCGGCGACACAGAGCGCTACGGCATAACGGCACACAGCATAAAAAGCGCTGCCAAGACGATAGGCGCACAGCTTCTCTCTGAAAAGGCAAGGCTGCTTGAATTTGCAGCAAAGAATGATAACAAGGACTACATAAGCGACAACCACGACTCTTTCGTGCATGACTACAGGAACATGACAGAGAGCATAACAAGGATACTGCAAAAATGAACGGAAAGAATAAGCATACCATAGCCATTATCATAATAGCGGCAGTTTTGCTTATAGGGGCGGCTGTCGCAGAGATAGTGCTTGTGTTCAGGCTCACATCAGCGCAGAACAGGCAGTCGGGAAGTGACAGGCTTGAAGTTATCTGCGGCGAGCTTGAAGAGACCATAAACGAGGAAAAGCAAAGCACCATGCGCTTTGCCATGCAGCTCCAGCCGCTTCTGGGCGACAAGACAAAATGCGAGGACTTTATAAGGCGCAAAAAGGCCGAGATGAAAAAGCTCACAGGGGAAGTGTGCTTTAACGCATACGCTGCGAGCGAGGACTGGTCGTACATACCCGACTTTGATATGCCCGATGATTACGAGGTGCAAAAGCGCTCGTGGTATCAGGGGGCGAAGCATCTTGCGGGCGAGCCTTATGTTACTGACCCGTATATAGACGCCATGACGGGGAATGTGTGCTTTACCGTATCTGTTTTGCTTGAAGAGCAGCAGACGGTGGTTGCTATGGACTACACTATGGAAGATGTGCAAAAGCACATAAAGCAGCTTTACAAGGAGGGGCAGCAGACCTCTGTTATCGTAACGGAGGAGGGCATAATCGCAGGCTGCAACGATGACAAGCTCATAGGCAAGAACCTTATACAGAACCTGCCCGATTACGGCGGCATATTCTCGCTTGTAAAGAACGCCGACACCACCGTGTCGATAAAGCAGCGCAACGACAATCTTTTCGCCGTGCGCTCGGGCTTCGGGTGGTATCTTATCATCTGCGAGAACAACCGCTCGCTTTACAGAACGTCTTACATACAGATACTTGTTATGCTGATAATATCGCTTGTGATATTCGGCATAGTGCTAACTCTTTATCTTATCACCGCAAGATCGGCAAGGAGGGCGGAGGTCGCACTTTCCGACAACCGCAGCTTTATGGCTGACATATCGGCGTCGCTTCGGCAGCCCTTACAGAGGATATACTCCCTTGCGGATTCGGACGATTCATTCCCGAATGATGACTACGATCGAAACCTTGCAGGCATAAGGGAATACAGCGTTGAGCTGTCGCAGAAGATAGAGCAGATACGCACATATTCCGATATGGTGAATAAAAAGGGCAGCCGTGCGGCTGAAAAGAAAAGAAAGCGCCCGCTTGAAATAACCATCAGCAGGCATTTCCGCTCGATAATACTCACTATGCTTCTGATAGTAATGGCGGTATCGCTTTACATAAACATAACATCTGCCGCAAGCTACGGCAGGGGGCAGATGCAGAAAGCCGCCGCAAGGTATGAGTACCAGCTCTCGGAGTGGATCAACACCCAGAAGAGCATACTCGATATGTTCAGCAGCACCATATCCACAAACCCCGAAATGCTTGATGACTACGAGGGCACGGTGGAGTATCTTGACAGGATAACAAAGCAGTACCCTGAGATATCGGTAAGCTACATGACAAACCCCAACCTGCCACACACCGTTTATATGAACAACGGCTGGGAGCCTGATGAGAACTGGCACGTTGAGGAGCGTGACTGGTACAAAGACCTTATGAACTCGGAGAGCGATTGGATAATATCGTCGCCCTACTATGATGAACAGACGGGGCTTTACTGCGTGACCTTTGCCGAAAAGGTATACGACCACTCAACAGGCAAGTTCCTTGGCAACTTCGGCATAGATTTTTATATGGACAAGCTGGTTGACATTCTCGGCGACAGCTACACCGACAGCGGATATGCTTTCTTAGCCGATGCGGGCGGCGAGATAATCAACCACCCCTACGGCAAATATCAGATGACGGTAAACGGCTCGGTCAACGTCGTATCTCTGCCCTACAGCTCGGCAGAGCCTGACGGCGAGGATGTATCCTTCATCAAAGACCACGACGGCAGGATAAAGGTGCTTATCGCCGACAGAAACGAGGACTCGGGCTTCAGCATATACGTTGTAAACGGCGTATGGGCGATTTACAACAGAGTGTTTATCTACGGAAGCATTTGCGTTTTAGTGCTGCTTATATGCGTTGTGGTAGTATACAAGGTAATGACGAGCCTTATACAATTGCAGGAGCAGGCAAACACAAAACTTCGGGAATCGGCAGAGGCGGCAATTGCGGCGGACGAGGCGAAGAGCTCATTCTTAGCGCAGATGTCACACGAGATACGAACGCCGATAAACGCAGTTCTCGGAATGAATGAGATGATTCTGCACGAGAGCCGTGACCCCGACATAAACGAATATGCAGCGAGCATACAAAGCTCTGGCAGAATGCTGCTGTCGCTGATAAACAGCATACTTGATTTCTCGAAGATAGAAGACGGCAAGATGCAGATATTGCCCGTGGCTTATGACACGGCGGAAATGATAAGCGACATCGCAGGAAGCATTTCACACAGAGCAGACGACAAGGGGCTTGAGCTGATAGTTGAAGCCGACGAGAAGCTGCCCAAGACGCTAAAGGGCGATGATGTGAGGATAAGCCAGGTAATATCCAATCTTCTCACAAACGCCGTGAAATACACAAACGAGGGCTTTGTAAAACTCACAGTCAGAGAGCAGAGCCGAGAGGGTGACAAGATAGAGCTTTATGTCGAGGTAACAGACAGCGGCATAGGCATTAAGGAAGAGGACATGGCTGGGCTGTTTGAATCATTCAAGCGGCTTGAAGAAAAGCGAAACCGTAACATCGAGGGCACAGGCCTCGGAATGTCTATCGTCACACGGCTTCTTGATATGATGGGCAGCAGCCTTGACGTAAAGAGCGTTTACGGCGAGGGGTCAAGCTTCAGCTTTGTTATCTCGCAGACTATCATCGACCCTGCACCTATGGGCGACCACAGGAGAACGACCGCACAGGACGGCGGCACTTCACAGAAGCTGCATCTTTACGCCCCAGACACGGCCGTGCTGACAGTCGATGACAACTCGATGAACCTTAAGGTCGCTGCGGCGCTGCTGCGGCTTTTCGGGATAAAGACAGATACCGCAGGCTCGGGCGAGGAAGCGCTTGGGCTTTTGGAGAAAAAGCATTACGACATTGTGTTCCTTGACCACATGATGCCTAAAATGGACGGCATTGAAACGCTTGCGGAGATAAGAAAGCGTGAGCTTGCAGCTGATGACACGGTGATAATAGCGCTGACTGCCAATGCGATAGTCGGGGCAAAGGAGAAATACCTTGAAGCGGGCTTTGACGGGTATCTTACAAAGCCCATAGAAACTGCCGCCCTTGAACGGCTGCTCGAAAAGCACCTTGCTAATGACAAGAAGCAGTATATCTCAGACGAGCAGGGTGAGAGCGAAGAGCCGGCTGACGAAGCGGGCGATACCTTTACTTACAGCGAGATAGCTCGCATAAGAGAGCTTTGCCCGCAGCTGAACGTTTCGGCAGGCATGGGGTATTGCATGGATTCAAAGGAATTCTGGCTTGACACGCTTGACGGGTTTGTGCAGGCTGACAAGTCGGGCGAGCTTGATGCGGCCTTTGAGCAGGGCGACATAAAGGTCTACGGCATAACCGCCCACAGCATAAAGAGTGCTGCTAAGACGATAGGCGCAGAGCTTTTGTCAGAAAAAGCAAGGCTGCTTGAATTCGCCGCAAAGGAAGACAGGCGTGAATACATAAAAGCCGAGCATGAGGGCTTTGCAGCGCAGTACCGTGAGCTTATGGAAAATATCGGAAAGGTCTTGGAAAAATGCAGAAAGTAGTTTTTATTGATGATGACCCTATGATGCTGAGAATGGCAGCATTTATCGCAAAAAAAGCAGGCGCCGAGTCGGCAGGATGTTCCTCGGGGGAGGAGGGGCTTGCGTATATAAAAGACAATGCGCCGGCAGTTGCTTTCATAGACGTTGAAATGCCCGTGATGAACGGCTTTGAAGTGCTGGGCGCCCTTGGGGAGAACGGCGTTTGTGAAAAGACAAAGGTCTATATGATGTCGGGCACGGTAAATGAAGAGGTTGTATCAAAAGCATCATTTCTCGGGGCGGCGGGAGTGATAGAAAAGCCGCTCAATGCCGCAGAGGTGATAGAAATAATAAAGAAATCGGAGGGTGAGGTGTAATATGAAATATCACATAGCTGTAGTTGACGACGACCCGTTAAATCTGAAAGCTGCCGACAGGATTCTTAGCTTTCAGGGCAACAGGATAAGCTGTATATCATCGGGCGAGGAACTTTTGAAGTTTTTGGAAAGCGACACCCCCGATGCGATACTGCTTGATGTTCATATGGAGGGGATAGACGGCTTTGAAACGCTCAGCCGCCTGCAAATGTCAAAGAAAAACCGTGACATACCCGTTATTTTCTTAACTGCCGATACCGACGGCGACACGGAAACAAGGGCGCTTGCGCTGGGCGCTGCCGATTTTGTGGCAAAGCCCTTTATACCCTCGGTGCTGGTGATGAGGGTGAGCAAGAACATAGAGTATATGCGCCTGCAAAAAGACCTTAAAAACGAGGTCAGCAAGATGACCGAGGAGATAGTAAGGCAGCACGAGCGCAACGAGAAGCTTTCCTTGCAGATAGTTAAGACCCTTGCAGGCACTATTGATGCCAAGGATATCTACACCAGCGGCCACTCGGGAAGAGTTGCAGAGTATTCTAAAGAGATAGCAAGAAGAGCAGGCTATTCCGAAAGGGCGCAGGAGGAGATATATATGATAGGTCTTCTGCATGACGTGGGCAAGATAGGCGTTCCCGATGAGATAATCAACAAGCCCACATTCCTTGAAGCAGACGAATACGAGCAGATAAAGCGCCACGCAACCATGGGCTTTGACATTCTCAAAAATATCTCGGAAATGCCCAAGCTCGCAGTCGGTGCAAGGTGGCATCACGAGCGCTATGACGGCAGCGGCTACCCCGACGGACTTAAGGGCGAGGACATTCCCGAGGAAGCAAGAATAATCGCCGTGGCAGATGCATATGATGCTATGAGCTCACACAGAAGCTACCATGATGTGTTTGCGCAGCAGTATATCATCGAGGAATTTGAAAGGTGCAAGGGCGAGCAGTTCGACCCGAGGTTTGCCGACATCATGCTTGAAATGATAGCCGAGGATACTGAATTCAAGATGAGAGAGACTACCAATGATGCGGTGATCACCGTTCACGGTGAAAAGGACGTCAAGCCCGATGAGAACACATTCCGCTTTCTTGCTATGCTCGACGTCGGGCAGCTCAACACGGCGCTCGGCATGAAATACTGCATGAACGATGTTGCGTTTTACAAGGAAATGCTTGATGAGTTCGTGACGGAATATGAGGAGCGTATAGAGAAGCTGAACACAGCGTTTGCAAACGGCGATATGCAAAAATACAAGGTGTATGTTCACTCACTAAAGAGCGCATCAAGAATGATAGGTGCCGAGAAGCTTTCCGAGGCTGCCGAGAAGCTTGAAGAGGCTGCGGCTGCGGCAGACACGGGCTTTGTAGGGGTGCACCACGATGAGCTTATCACCTACCTCAAATCCACCGTGAGCGGTATACTTATGGCAGGAGGAATAATGGGAGAGTGAGCCTTTCGGAGAATACAATGAACAACAGCTACATAGCAAGCATACAAAACGAATATCTGCAAAGCATATGGCAGCCCTTTCTTAAGGCGATAGAGGACTATAAGCTCGTGCGTGACGGAGACAACATCGCCGTGTGCATATCGGGAGGCAAGGACTCGATGCTGCTGGCACTTCTCTTTATGATGCTAAAGGAAAAAGGGCTTTACGACATAGGTATCACATACCTTTGCATGGACCCCGGCTACACAGCTGCAAACAGGGCGATGATAGAGCACAATGCTTCACTTCTCGGAATACCGATTGAGATTTTTGAGAGCGATATTTTCGAGAGCGTGTTCACTATTGAGAAAAGCCCCTGCTACCTCTGCGCACGCATGAGGAGAGGCCACCTCTACAAGAATGCACAGGACAGGGGCTGCAACAAGATAGCCCTCGGCCATCACTTTGATGACGTGATAGAAACTATTCTTATGAGCAGCCTTATGAGCGGGCAGACAAGGACTATGATGCCACGTCTTCGTTCGGAGAACTTCGAGGGAATGCAGCTTATACGCCCCTTGTATCTTGTGAGCGAGCGTGACATAATCTCGTGGCGTGAGAAAAACGGGCTTAAGTTTTTAGCCTGCGCCTGCAAATTCACCGAGCATATATCAACAGCCGAGCACGAAAGCGACTCAAAGCGCCTGCTTGTCAAGCGCCTTATCGAGAGCCTGGAGGTGGATATTCCGAACATAAGGGAGAACATCTTCAAAAGCTCGGAAAAGATAGATATACAAAAGCTTATCAGTGTCAAAAAGTGATAACTGTGTGAAAAAAAATTTGGCGAAACTATTGACAAATGTAATGTTTTAGTATATAATTGTAGTATAATACTTTATAGGAGGAGAATAGCTATGTTCACTAACAAAAGCGTAGTAGTAGTCATCGTTCTTACTGTTGTAACTTGTGGTCTTTACAGCATCTATTGGTACTGGAAGGCTATCAACGAGCTCTACAATGCAGGCGGAAAGAGCCTTGGCAACCTTACACCCGGCATACAGTTCCTGCTCTTTTTCGTATACGTAGGCGGTGTAGTATTTGCTATCAATGCTGATGACAACCTTAACGCTGTTAAGCAGCAGAGAGGTCTCACAGCAGCAGATAACAAGGTCATCTATGTTATCCTTGCACTCGTTTTCCCGATAGCTCTTATAGCTCTCGTACAGAACGAGATGAACCAGCTCGCATAATTTACAGCAAGCATAAAGGCCGTCCTTTTGAGGGCGGTCTTTTTTTAGAGGTAAGAAGGCAGATTATGTAAATCGGGAATTTATGGGGGAACCCCTCCGTCACCGCCGCCTTTGGCGTCGGCGACACCTCCGAGCTTTTTCAGCCACAGGCTGATAATGCGTTCAGGGGAGGCGAAATCATCAGCTAAGGGAACGTCTTCGGCAAGTCCGACGTGTTGTTGGGGGCTTTCGGTATGACACCTCAACGCACAATTCGGAAATCAATTTGTCCGACGCCGCCGTGCCATAACTTATCTTAAGCCAAGCGCTTCTTCGGCGGCACTTGACCCGTGCGGCCGAGCACTAAACCCCGATTTGTATATGTAATTATAAAGCCAAAAATAGGAGTTGAGAAGATGAAGCGGCGAATAAAAAGAGTGGCTGTCGTTTACGGAATCGTGGCGGCGATGCTGCTTGCATATTATGTGTTCGTGCGGCTGACGGGTGTTGGCATTCCCTGCATAGTGCGCAGGGTCACAGGCTTTTCCTGCCCGGGGTGCGGCAATTCAAGGGCGCTGATAGCACTTTTGCACCTTGACTTCTTGGGCGCTGTTAAGTATAATCTCCTCATCTTCCCCGAACTTCTCTTTGTTGGCTATGTGCTCATAACCGTCACCGCAAGGTACATAAAGACGGGCGTTTACAGCATGACCTTTCAGCACGAGGGAGTGCTGTGGCTGTTTCTGGTGCTGCTTGTGGTGTGGACGGTGGTGAGGAACATTTATGGCATTTAAATCAGTTGACAGATAACAAAAAACTATCCCTCGTTCTCAAATGAGAATGGGGGATAGTTTTTGTTGGGGGGTTATAGGCAATATCGCACAACCACCGGCTTGCGCCTTTGTGTGCCATATGCTTGCGTATTTTCCGTCATATCACCCAATTTCACCTTGTCTTACGCCAGTAAGACTGCGGTAAAAATGGGCAATCTGACGAAAAATCCGACGTCGCCTCTGACACACAATGGTCGTGCAATATTGCCTATAGCAAGTGATCTCTTATTCAACGTTTTTGAGCGCTTCGTCAAGGGGTATGTGCTTTACCTTGCGGCTGAGTATCAGCACAACTATCATGTAGGTGACGATACCGAGGCCGAGAGTTTTGAGCGCTACCGAGAGAGCCATTTTGTATTCAAACCAGCCCGAGTAGCTCTTGAATGCTTCAAACATTACCCAGCCCAGCAGCCTGTCACCAAGCACCAGACTCAGCACAAGCGACACTACCGTGACTATACTTGTGGTGTGGATATACAGCGAATTGATCTCGCCGTTGTTGTAGCCGAGTATCTTCGTCATCGAGATAGACTGTGTGTTTTTCTCGATGATTATTTTTGCGAGCAGGTAGATAACAAGCACGTAGATTATAATGCCGAAGCCCGTGAATATCGTCATAAGGCTGCCCATTGAGCGGATAAGCTGACGTGAGGTCTTTGTAAGCTCGGTGACGGTTATCCTCGTGGCGATGAATTTCTCGTCGATGTCATCTATCTCTTTGTTTGAGAAGTAGGTGTTGAAATACCCCTCTTCATAATCAAGAGTATCTGCAAGCATATCAGTATCCATAAACACGGCTATGATAGCGGGGTAGTCGTATATGCCGCCCACCTCGAATTCATAGGTCTTGTCGGAATACTTATCCTTAAGCTCTATGGTGTCACCTACGTCTACCTTGTATTTCATATGGTAGGCACTTGAAATATCAACCTTGCCCTTTTCAGATGTGAGCTTGACGTACTTGCTGTCTTTCTTGACACCGTAGAGCGAAACGTCCTCGTCCTTGCCGCCTGTTTTGTCACCTATTGTCTGCAAGCTTGCGCTTATGCAGGGCTCTGCACCCTCTGTTTCGGTAGGAATGGGGGCTTTGAGCACATACTGGTAGTCGGCAAGCAGGTTGTTTACTGTGTTGTCTTCAAAACATTTAAGCATCGGCTGGAAGATAAGGCCGAACATCATTATAAACTCGGCAAAGAATATGCCTATGAATATCGTCACGAAATTCGGGATATTCTGGAATATCACCCTCAGGCGGAAGCGTATCATTATCGGTATTTTGGTGTTGAGCCTGAAAGCTTTCTTGCGGCTGTTTTTCTTCAGGTCGTGCCTGAGAAAACGCAGGGGCGAGAGCTTAAGCTTTACACTGAGCATAATGAGGTTGATAACGAACATCAGCGCAAAGGGTATGACTGTTGTGAGCAGGAACGCTTTTGGTGTGAAAAGTATCTTGTAGCTTGTGAGCGAGTAGCTGTCGGTGTAGCTGTGTGCGAACACGTCATTGAGTGCTGTGTAGCCGAGAATGTTGCCCACAACAGCGCCTGCCGCAAGGGTGAGCATGGGTATTATCATATAGTGGCGCAAAATCTCGCCCCTTGTGTAGCCCGATGCACGCAGAACGCCTATTACCGAGGCTTCTTTGGTTATGGTGTTTGAAATGGTTATCGAGAAAACGAATGCTAAGATAACTATTACAACATAGAGGAATATGGTTATCATTACCTCATCGCCGCCGAAGTCATTGGGGGCGAAGATTATCGCCTGATTTGCAAATGCGGGAATGAACTCCTCAAGCTCGCCGCAGGCAGAGAGAGTCTCTATAAGCTTTTCGGCCTTTTCCTTGCCCTCCTTGTCGTCGTGCCTGTCGGGGCGGTCGTTGTAGAAATAGCTGTAACTGTAGTGAATGTGGTCGTCTCTTATAGCTTCAAAGCCCTCTTTTGTAACGATCCCGACGCCGAACTTGTCGTTATCAAACATCATATCAGACGGGTTCTGGAAAAGCGTCGAGTAATCGGAAAGGGCAACTATGCCTGTTATCTTAAAGGTCTTGTCGGCAAATTTTATCTCCGAGCCGACTTTAAGCTCGTGGTTTTTTGCAAAGAGCCTGTCGATGCCAAGCTCGTTGTCGGCCGTGGGCTTGTCGCCTTCAAGAACGTCGATAAGGTCGATATCCTCCCTGTCAGCAAAGACACGGAATGTTGAGTCCTCAAAGCTCTGCACGGCTTCTTCTTTATAGAAATTCCGGTAAAGCTCTATCTTGCCCTCGTCTTCTATCTTCTTGATAATGTCATCAGAGAGCTGCTCCTTGTATTCAAAGTTGCCGTCCTCTACCTTGTATTTTTCATAGCCCTCTTCGGTGGCGACTGCTAAGCTGTTGCCCGACACAAGAAAGCCCGAAACTGCCGATATGCAAAGCACAAAGAAAAGAAAGATTATAAAGTACTTAGGCCATTCGCCCTTAAGCTCTCTCGGCAGCCTTTTGTTAAGCGGATTTCTCATTTTACTTCACCTCCGCT
>CADAGC010000041.1 GCA_902787365.1 uncultured Ruminococcus sp.
ACGTCGTGAGACAGTTCGGTCCCTATCTGTCGTGGGCGTAGGATATTTGCAAGGAGCTGTCCCTAGTACGAGAGGACCGGGATGGACGCACCTCTGGTGTACCAGTTGTCACGCCGGTGGCACGGCTGGGCAGCTATGTGCGGAACGGATAAACGCTGAAGGCATCTAAGCGTGAAGCCGCCCTTAAGATAAGATATCCCATCTGTTTACAGAGTAAGACCCCTGAAAGACTATCAGGTTGATAGGCTCAAGGTGTAAGTGTGGTGACATATTTAGCCAGCGAGTACTAATCGGTCGAGGGCTTGACCTTGATGAATTTAAACTCTCTAACCTTCCCTTTATTCAATTTTGAGGTTGTTATCAATCTCTCTTTTCGGTGACGATAGCGATGAGGTCCCACCTGTTCCCATGCCGAACACAGAAGTTAAGCTCATCTACGCCGACGATACTTGGCTGGCAACGGCCCCGGTAAAATAGGTAGTCGCCGGAACTAAAATGCAGACAGAGGATAATTTTATCCTCTGTTCGCTATATTCCTCCTTAGCTCAGTCGGTAGAGCACTCGGCTGTTAACCGAGTTGTCGTTGGTTCAAGTCCAACAGGGGGAGCCATATTTATCGGGCGAAAATGACGTAAATGCGTTGTTTCCGCCCAATTTTTTATTACTGTTATCGGCGGGCGGTCATTGTTTGGTCTTTATATTTTTAAAACTGTAATGACCAGGTATTTTATAGTCAGCTTGCTGTATCATTCTGTGCTGTATCATTTTTTGTTTTGATCTTGATAGCATTTGCAACGGCGTCCATTGCTGCTGCCTGTGCTGACTGAAATGAATGTAAATAACAGGTCATTGTTGTTGTAGGCTCGGAATGCCCTAAACACGCCTGAACAGTTTTTACATCGATACCGCTTTCGATCATAAGCGTGGCGTTTAAGTGCCGCCATGAATGCGGTGAGCAGTAACGTATATTATTTCTCCTGCAAAACTCTTTGAGATAATCGGCAGGGGAGGTAACGTGCATAGGTGATCCGTTCCAGGTGGTGAAAAGCCTGTCTGTGACCTGCCATTTGTCACCTAAATCAATTATGTAGCTGTTCTGCCAATCTTTGTAGCGCTTTAATTTATCGATCAATTCGGGCTGAAGCTTTAAGCTCCTGATGCTTGATGCGGTTTTGGGTGTATCTGTGTACATACCCTTTTCCTTTGTCCAAAGCGAGTTTCGGCTGACAGTCATTATTCCTTTGTTCCAATCAAAATCCTTCCATTCAAGTCCTAAAAGCTCGCCGCGCCTAAGACCTGTGTAAAGCGCAAGAGTAAAAAACACTACATATTTAAAATTGCCGATAGGCTCTGAATCAAAAAGCTCAAGTATCTGCTTTATTTCTTCGACTGTGTATATTTTACGTTCTTTTCTGTCGGGTGAGGGGAGTGTTGCATTTTTACATGGATTATCCTTTATCATCTGCATTTTTATCGCATAGTCAAAAATCGTCGATACAAGCGATAAGTGCAGCTTTACAGTTTTGGAGGATAATTTCTTTTCGGAATTATTGCCGCACTTCATTTCACAAAGCTCATTAACAAATCTCTGAACATGACGTGGCGTTATCTTGTCAAGCCTTAAATGCCCGAGTGCTTTGTATATGCGGGGTTCTAAATAGTGATAGCCCCTTATCGTCTGCGCTTTGAGTTTTTTATCAGCATATTCTTTAAACCATTGCTTTGCAAATTCTTCAAACTTAATAGTCGCTATGACATTCCCTTGCAGACATTCTTCTTCAAAAAGCACGATCTGTCTTTGTAATTCTTTTTCGATCTGCCTTGCGCTCATTCCCTCATCCGGTTTCCATGATTTTGATTGTATTACCTGCTTTCCGTGTACGTCATATCCGCACGATACCTTTATTCTGTAAGAGTTTCCTCGTTTTGTCACGTTTGCCATAAAACATCTCTCCTTTTGATGTGTAGATTTTATGGCGTGTTCCGTTATATTTAGTTTAGCACTTTAAATCGAGATTGTCAAGAGTGTGTGATCGGAACACGCCATTTTTTCTATCCCCTTTTGTTCGGTTTCTTTTTGGTTTTCTGTGTTTCGTTTTCCCTGCGGAGTTTTTCTTCCTTGACGAGCTTTGAAATATAATCTCCCTTAGAAATCTCATTGTAAGTATCCCTAATATACAAATACTCTCTCAGTTTCTCCCGACATTTCTCACCCTTAGACTTTTCATACTCTTTTCTCAACTGCAGAATCCTACCCTCCAAATCACCGATCGATGAAATATGATCTTTATTTATGACAGCCAACATCTCCGAAAGTCTGTAAACATCGGCTTGTTTTTCGATAGGCTTTGCAAAAGCTCGTAGCATATCAATCCTCGCTTGGATTGATTCTTTGGTATAGTCCTCTCCCAATTTCCACAAGCTGACCGACCTCTGCTGCCCGGGGGCTTTTATCAGAATGTTCTTATCACGCTTGACCGTAAAGCCCAGCCTTTCAAGCTCCGCAAGCAGATCATCAAAAGAATATACGGCAGGTATCAAGCTGTCTATCGCCTGACGAATATGCTCTTTCCAAGAGGTGCCATTCTTTTTATGCTGCCACTCGGAGTATGTGATCGACCTACCCTCATTCTCAAAGTTGAGTGCAGGCTTAACTCCAAAAGCCCGACACACCCCGTTCGTGACCTCACGCATTTTTCTGACCGAAGCCTTGTTATCATAAAACCTCTTGCCTGTAATTGAGTACGAATTCACAAGGATATGATTGTGAACGTGATTGGTATTAACGTGCGTTGCAATGACCGCCTGCACATCATCTCCAAACATCTTCCGCACGAATGCCATGCCTATCTTGTGAGCGAGCTCGGGAGTGACGTTCTCGGAATCGGCAAAACTCATTATGTAATGAATCGCCTTGACTGGGCTTTTGCCGCTTTTACTCGGAGGGTCATCATAGCTGCGTCTTGCATACTGCTCGTGAACCGTCTTCATCTGCGTGTAGGCGAACTCGGGCTCTGTCATGCAATTCAGCGAGATCGTCAAAACTCGCTCCTCGGTCTTGTCGGGATTAAGAATGTAGGTCAGCGCTTGCTTGACGTTACGGTGGACAGCCACAGATTTACAGTACGGCAAAGTTCGCTCACATCTCCTTTCAGCTTTTCCACATCGGCAGCATAAACGCAGTTTGTTTCGTTGGCTTTCTTCGCTATCTGGTTGATGTTGCGTGAGATGGTTCTCATACCATTGAGCAGGGGCGCAAGCTTTTTCAGATCAACAACTTTCACCTCATCATTAAGCGACATTACCCTAATGAACGTTGAGGTTTTTAAGTGACACTTAGCAGCCTGCTTTTCGATCTGTGCCCATTCCTCGGCTGAATACACTATCTCCTTGCGGCGGAGCGTTTTGTTTTTTCTTGCTATATTTATCATTCCTCTCTTTTTGTGTTTCGTTTTTCGGCTCACTTTTTCCGAGCCTGCGTTTAGGGCTGCAAAGTCCCTAAACACCGCAGGGGTTAACCTCGTTAACGCCTGCGGGAAAGTGCCGGTAAAATGCCGGGACTTTCTGTACTTGCGTAATTATGAAAATTAGATATTCAAATTAACGCTTTTACACATTTCACCCTGCCGCCCTCGGCAGGGTCGATTTTTTGCGTTTAGCTTGTGACACCGAGGTATTTAAGTAACGATGATTTGCTTACCAAAATCTTACCCCTCACGCCGCTGCCTGCTCTTACATAGGCGACCTTGTCTTGTGCGACAAGCTGACGGACTGTATGCTCGGATAAGCCGTTCACAAGTGCAGCACATTCTTTGACTGTGAGCATTTCTAAAGGCTTGTCCTTGATGTATGTTTGCTCTATGTGTTGCGTGGGTGTTTGCGATTCGATAAGCTACTCCAATAGCAGGACTATCTGCGAAATGATCTGCTGTTTTTCAGTTATATTCAAATGTCATTCTTCTCTCTGATTTTGATTCTGCTTGACTTGGCGATAGGTCATGCTTTGTCTTGTTTTCTTTTGTATGTGTTTTTAATGCACGCTGCTGTTCCCTCCTTTCGGGTCTGAACGATTTGATGTGTGACTTTGCACTTTTTTCTTCTGCTGGCGAGGCAGGAAGAATTATGTGCCTTTCATAAGTTAATTCTGAAAAACTTGCGATAAAGTTAATGGGCTTTTGAAAAATCGTAGGGTTGCACAAAGGCTAATAGTTAAGGGTGTGTGGTAATTGAAAAATATGTGAAGGAGGCGGAAAGTAACATAGCCTTCATAAGACCGACAGTATGAGTCGATTATATAAGTGGTTTCGGAAAGATGTAATAATTATCTCTGTATTAAACAAATCTGCCCTGCGAAAAATGTATGGTTTGCATATTGATTCTGAGGCGTAGTCGCCCTACCTTTCTGAACATGGTCTTTATTGTGACACAGTGGAACCTTCTTTCATAAGACACTACATAATGCGGTATATTTTTAAGTGGTTTTACGCTATCAAAATACAAATTCTCTGTATTCAACAAATTAGCCCTATGTAAAATGTGTGACTTGTACAGCATTTTTAATAATGAGGAGCTGATGGGATCTATCAAAAAAATTATTTTATCGAAAATAATAGCCTCTCACTTATACCTAGGATTTCGGGCAAAAAGTTAAGTCAAAACCACCCTCGTTCACAAAATATTTAGATTTGCAATAGAATTACACCCTAATAAAACAGAAACATGAGAAAGTAATGATCTTATACTTGCTAATCAATGATTTTTATGCTACAATGTAAGTGATCATTATTGGTTCAAAAGGAAGTGAAAACGTAATGCTTTCAGCTTGTATGGCGCTAATTGACAGTAAGGCGCAGAGAGAAGAATTTGAAATATTTTATAATGATAACAAAAACCTCGGGTACTCAAAGGCATATTCCCTGCTGCATGACGAGCAGACGGCGGAGGACGCTTTGTCCGAGGCTTTTCTGCGGCTTGCCAAATGTTTTCAAAAAGTTCACAACTTATCTTCTCACAAACTGCGTGCTTACTTCGTTATTATAGTCAAGAACGTTGCAATTGATATGCTCAGACATTCGGGCGGTGTCAGGGAAGTTCAGTTTGATGATGAGATCGACTATTCGGACTCTGAGATCGAGGACGTAAATATCGAAAGGCTTGAGGAATGCATAAAAAAGCTCTCGGAGGCTGACAGAGAGCTGCTTTATCTTCGTTATGAGCTAGAGCTTTCTCATATTGATATTGCAAAGAGTTTCGGCATAACCGAGGCTGCTTCAAGACAGCGGCTGAGACACGCTAAGGCCAAACTCAAAGCCGAGCTTTTAAAGGAGTGAGATGATTTGGATAACAGAATTCTTTGCGCCGCATTGTCAAATGTGTGCGAGGAGGAGCTTCTCGGTTTTTACGGGGAGAGTGCTTATGAAGAACACACTTTTTCAAAACGCTTTGAAGGAAAAATGCGTACCATTATCCACCCGAGTGAACCCGTTAATATCAAAAAGCGCATAAGGCTTGCATTTGTTGCTGCGGCGATACTGGCGGCAGGCTTCCTGCTCGGTATGTCATCGGGCGGCAAATGGGGCTTTGACATAAACAAGAATGAAGACGGCGTTTATGCGAGCTTCAACGTTGATTCCGTCAAGGACGCCAAAAAGAAAGTCACCGACCGCTACGAGCTGGGCTTTGTGCCGCAGGGATACGAGCAGATCGAGGAATACATCCAGCCCTTCGGGCAAAGCATATCATATATTTATGCAAAGGACGCGGGCAGCGATGATGACTGGCAGACTGTCAGCTTTTGCTGCTGCACGCCCTATTATTACCGGAATATTCTTTTAGGCGACGAGGGCAAAAGAAGCATTATCGTTGAGGACGGCATTCAGTATTACATCAGCGAGCCAAGCGAGGGTTACACCGCCGTTATATGGTACCAGGACGGCTATGTAATGGTCGTTTCGGGCACAGTAGACAAAAACGAAGCACTTGATTTGTGCAGATCGGTGAAAATCAAAGAGGAATGATATTTTTTTCTCACGTTTTGGGTGAGGGTTACGTTTATATGGGTGCAGGGTCAGAAGGCTCTGCGCCTATTATGTTTTAGGAGATGTATTATGAAGAATAAATCCATAATTATTGCCGCACTTTCCGCTTGCATAGCACTTAGCCTTTGCGCCTGCTCGCTCTTTAAAGATGATGAAAGCAGCGCCGACGCAGGCTTTGTCAGTATTCCCGTAGCAGAGCTTGAAGAAGATGCAAATGCCGCAATAAACAAAAGCTATGAGCAGTTTAAGTTTCGTGAGGGGATGACTGTCAGCGTTCCCGACGAGATAGAGCTGCTGTCATTTACTCAGACTGAGGGCTTTGAGAAGGAGCATACCGACATTTTCGGCAAGCTTTTTGACGGGGAAACACTTGAAAGGGTGAAACCTGACAATACGCCGTTTATTACGCAGGGAGCTGATGAAAAATACGCTATACCCACCTACGGCTTTCGTGATGAGGAGCTGAAAAAGCATTGCTATATACACAGCGACGGCTTTTTCGCTTTCTTTGTTGACGAGGCATTTACCGACCCCGAAAACGGCGAATGCATTGACCTTTGCTTTGTGGACAGAGAGGCTGACGCAGCCAAAAGTTATGATTTAGGCGGCGAGCAGGTGACTATCGCACAGGCGGCAGAATTTGCACAGAGATGGTGTGATGAATACTATGCCCCCCTTGAACCCGACCTCGATATAAAGGTAAAATACATAGGCGTTTACCAAAACGACAGCGGCGTTATAAGCTATGATATGACCGCCGTAAAGCTTTACAAGGGAATAGAGCTTGAAAGCGATGTTACGATAACCGATGATGAGCATGACCTGATGAAAAACGTATCAAGCAAGCTTGAGCTTGTAATGCGCAAAAAGGACAGCATTTGTTTTTTTACTAACGGCAACGGCATAGTTATCCCGGAACAAAAGGGCAAGGTAAAGGAGCTTATCTCGCTTTCAAGCATTTTGGACTACCTCTCGGCACAGCTTGCAGACCTTTACAATGACATAGAAATAACCGAGATAAGCCTGCGCTATACTCTTGAACCCGAGACCTATGATTTTGCGCACGGTGAGCAGTATTACTTTCCCGAAAACAAGTACAACAGCTCGCCCACTTGGGAGATACTCATTGACATTCCAAAGGAAAACAGACCCACAGGCTATCAGTCGGAAGACAGGCTTGTGGCATACTTTCTCGTAAATGCGGTGACGGGCGAAATAGTGTTTGATCTAGATATGTGGAATGATGAAAAGGCGGTCATCGAAACACCTGAGATAACCTCGGGCAAGGGCTTGGAGTATAAGACTGACAAGCAAAGCAAAAACGACACCCCAAAAGCCGAGCCTGCAAAGGCGGAGGATAAAAAAATCACTATCGAAGCTATTGCAAAGAGCTATGAGAATGAGCAGCTTACATTTGAGTACGAGGGTAGCAGCTACACCCTGCACCTGCCTAAAGAGAGATTTGCAAAGCAGGAAATGGGCATAAGCGAGTTTTACCCCGACATAATAAACAATCATTACGGCATAGAGGTAAAAGCCGAGCTTGTGGTGAATGAGGATATAACGGAAATAAAAAGCTGCGATGTCTACACGCCAAACGGCAAGGTATACAATATGCCCACAGAGTTCAAGCCCGACGGGAGCCTGGATACAGATTATGATTTTACATTCCACAAGGGCGAGGGCTCAAAGTGCAGCTTTACAAACAAAAACGAAACAATAAATGCCGACCTTAACGACCTGCCTATGTACTTAAAGCTCGACTATAAGGACGGCACGACCCCCGTGCATTTTGACGGCTTTATGTTTAATGACGGAACGTTTATGATGCTGTCATTATATACAAACCGTGTAATTGACGCAGGCTATGAGTGGAGCGAAGAAGAGGTTGATTACGGCACCTGTTTTATCGGCACAGTCGGCAAAATAAAGAATGAGCGCACAGAGCTTACCCTCGCAGACGGCAGGACAAAGCTCGACATTCCCGTAAGCCTGAATGACGGTGAGGTCAGTGAAGGCATGACAGTAATGGCGATGATATATGATGAGCCGTCAGTTTACGGCAGCGGGGTGGCAAAGAAATATGACTATGCGCTTATCTTCACTCACCCAAAGGCTCATCTTATATCGGGTGAAAAGCTTGATGATATGGCGTATGCAACTGTCGGGAGCTTGTATAAGGGAGTGTTTCATTTTGTGGGAAAGTGAGGCAAGCAAATGAAGAAGTTACTATTGTTTTCAACTGTAAAACAAGATCTAAACAAAACCCTCCTAAACATCGGCTTTCTCGGCGCTGTGCTTTTAACAGCCGTCCTCTGCTTTACAGCCCCCACCTACCACGATATTGCAACCGACCGCAGCTATTCGGTCTTTGAATCGTTTTTCTCATTTAAGCGTGAGTTTATCGAGAGCGATACGCAGTTTGCGTCAATAAGCGTTTTCCAGAACGGTCTCGGCGGGTATATCTCGATGTTCCTGCCGATAATCGTTGCGTTTCCGTTTATGGTCAGCTTCTGCGCCGAAATAAACAGCGGTCTTAAAAATATTATCACCATTTTACCCGGGTTATGATATAAAAGTTGAATCTCTCAGTATTTTGGGTGACAATGTGGAATTCACTTGCAGCCTATCAAAGGATAATATTTCTTTTCAATATGCTCCTTCGGAATACTTGAGTTATGATAATAATATGACATACTGGCTGTTTTCATCGGTGAGCGAAATCTATGGGATAAACGGATTCACTATAATCTGCTTCGCCATTTTCTTTACAAATATTGAGAAATGTGTTATGATATAATAAAGAATGGAATTGGAGGTAACCAGGCAGTGGAACGATATATGGAATTAAATGCAGAGGAAAAGTTGCTCGAAGATGCAGCTAATATGGCTTTTGAACTATTATATATAAATGACAAGTATCTGATTGATAAAAGAGTTAGTGAACGTTCAATTGTATTCCGATATGCCCATTATTTGCAATCAGAGTTAGAAAAAACTAATAAATATAGAGGATATAATTTAGATTGCGAGTATAATAGAGATGGGAGTGATCTTAAACACATCTATGAAAGTGATCATGGAGTGTTTCCGGATTTAATAATTCATAAAAGAGGCAGCAACAAGAATAATCTTTTGATTATTGAATTTAAAACATATTGGAATAATGATATAACAAACGATGAAAGAAAAATCAGAGAATTTATTAATATTAACGGTAGATTCAAATATAAATACGGCTTCTCGGTTGTATTTAATCGTGATTATCCGAAGGTATATAGAATAACGTATTGAATTCTCTTTTAGGCTTTTGACGACTATTTTAATCATAATCCATCTGACAGCGAAGTGACAATTCCAAGTGATGATGAATTAATGACAAGTATTTTCCTGTTAAAAATATAAAACGTGTAAAAAACTCACCCCATAAATACTCTATATAAATGAAAGAGTATTTTTGGGGTGATGTTATGTATATTAGTTTAGATGATGCTGTAATGCGCATACTGCACTTGCTTATAGAATCAGACAAGCCCGATGAAGTGCAGGAAATAAGAATTTATAAAAAGGTATTCTGCGATGAGAAAGGAGGTGCCGAAGATGAACAGGAATGAGATATCTAAACTTGTAATAAAGGCTCAGCAGGGCGATAATGAAGCTTTTGAAAGGCTTTATACCGAGTTTAAGGATAAGGTGTATTTCTTTGCATATAGGAATGTGGGTAATAAAACTGCTGCGGAGGATATTACATCTGAAACGTTCGTTACGGCACTTGAAAAGCTTTCTCAGCTTAAATCGGGCGAATCGTTTGTGGGGTGGCTATACACTATCTGCTATAACAAGTGTGTGCGGTATGTCAAATCCGAGAATAAAAATGATTACATTGAGAATGTCGAGCAACTTGATGAGCTTGGGTTCAATGATCCTGTTATGCTGCCTGATGATTATGCAGAAAACGAAGACACAAAGCGCAGACTGCGGGAGATGATCGATTCATTAGAGCCTTCCTCTCGCTCGGCAATAATCCTGTTTTATTATGAGGATATGTCTCTCAAAGAGGTGGCTTCGGCACTTGGTATAAAGGAGAACGCCGCAGGCCAGAAAATATACCGAGCAAGAAAACAGATCAAAAAACGTCTTGAAAAGCTCTTCGGAAAAGGAGGAATGCTTGCGGCATTTCCGCTTAGTGCGCTTCTTGAAAACACAGCTGATGGCGGTTACTCGTTTATGAGAAAGGGCGCAAGAGTCGCTACTATGAGTTTATCCGCAAAGGCAGCGGCTGTAGGTACTGCAGCGATCATGGCCGTAGGGATACCGCTGGGGCTAAGTGGATCAAGTGATAATATGGGTGACGAGCGCCTGCCCGAGCCTGCAAAAAGCAAAACCGTGATAACATGGGCGGTACCTCACGAGTATTCTATAAGTGATGAGAATATTGCCGCACTCAATGCCGAGCTTGATCGCAGAGGCTTGAATATTGAGGCTGATTTTGTATGGTACGGCGGCGACTATGGGAAAGCCCTCAATGACCACAAGGGCAAGATAGACATTGCATCACTGGGCTTTGACAGTGAAGATTTTTCATCAGCCGAGATCATAAGAAGCGGTTTTTTCGTGCCTGTAAATGAAGTGGCTGGAAAAGACAGCTCTCTGTATAATATGTATAGTGAAAAGCTTTGGGTGCAGATCAGTATTGACGGGGTGAGCTATACTATCCCGAATACAGCGTTGGGTACAAGTGAGATAAAGTATATTTTCAACAATGAGCGATTCACACAAGAGCAGATAGAGACGTTTGACTTGTCGATCTCTTCGCTTGAAAAAATGACATCAGACGACGGAATAATTCTGCTTGCCGATGTAAATATGCTTGCCATGACGGACGGCAGCTTTTACAAGGATGGGTATTTTTACTCGGCTGAAGATAAGACAGCTTCGCAGTATTTTGAAAGCAAGGAAATTAAAAACACCCTTGATATGCTTCATGGGTTATATGATAAAGGACTGATATATAATCCTACAGGCAGCTTTGAAAGCAACGAAGACAAAATTCGATCGGGCGATTTTGATGTGATAATAACCTATGAGGGATGCGAGCTGCCGCTTACAACAACATCCGTGACCGAGCGAAAAACCACTCCGTATATCTATTCACGCACCGCCTGCACCACAGGAATATCAGCCGACAGCAATAAAAAGACAGATGCGCTCAGACTGCTGGAGATAGTTAACGCAGATGAAGAGATACTGAAATACTTGGTGCTTGATGACTATAATAACAGAACAAGTGCTAATAAAAACAGCGAGATAATAATAGGAAGCAAGGCGTTTTCCGACAAGAAAAGTATTAAAAAATACTATGATGAACAAACACTATCATCACCATTTAACGGCTTTGTGCCTGCTGACCGAAGCAACAAGGCAAGTATTAACAGCGTTAGCCTTACAGACCTGTTAAAAAGCGGAGATTATGCTGCTATGTATCAAAAGCTAACAGCGCAGCTTAGTGGAGATAATAGTGAGCTTGATAGGATAAATGCGCAGCTTGACAGCTTTTTCAGTAAGGAGGGGCAAAAATGAAAAGAATACTGTGTTTGCTGACTATGATATGCTTAACACTTACTGCCTGCGGCAGAGGTGAGAGCGATAATGATAATAACAATACTGACATACAAAGCGTATCTCTCGATTTTACCTGCACCACAAGCTATTCAGACAGCGGAATGGTTTATCAGAATGAAAGCGGCATACTTCACTTCTATGACCTTGCAAGCGGGTATGATACAGCGCTGTGTTCAAAAGCCAACTGTAAGCACGAGGGCGTAATTGCGGCAAACCCCAAGCCCACCTGCGACGGATATGTTGAGGGAAGCTGCTATTCGCCTGCGATATACGGTGATGATCTGTATTTCCTATACACCCCCGACAAAAAGGAAAGCAGCTATGCAGACCTGTCAACAAAGGTACTGTGCAAGGCGGATAAAGACGGCACAAACAGAAGCGAGATAGCAAGGCTTGACAATGCCCAGACGATAAGTGCATCGGCATACAGCGGACATTACTATGCCTGTGCTTACTATAACAGCTTTGATGATAACGGTCAGTCGCTTGATAAGCGTGTGTGCAAATTAAGTGTGATAGACCTTGACAGCGGGAGGATATGCACCACCCCCTCATACGAAAACACTCAGGGCATAATCAATAAAATATGCTTTGACGGGGAAAGTGTGGTATTTGCATATACATACACCACAGAAGATATTGACCTTTCAAAGCAGAATGACAGCGATTATGATGAGTACCTCAAAGGCATAATAAAAACAGAGCTTATACGCTTTAATTTTGCCGGCGGCGAAGCTGAAAACATCTGTACTTTAGATTCAAGTATTACAGATATAGGCTTCGGCTATGCACTTACAGACGAGGACGAGACATCTCTTATTTCTCTTTCAGACGGCAGCAGGAAGATACTTGACAGTCAGTACTCTCCATATCTTATAACAGACAAGGGCGTACTCGTTTACAGTAAAGACGATTACTCTCTTGCTCTTTTCGACATATCCTCAGACAAAATGACTAAGCTTGGCATCAAGGATAAAAACACTTCGATAGCTGCTATAACAGACAGCTATGTATATATGTATTACAGCGTTGGCAAGGATACATTTTTAGGTTTTGTTGAAAAAGCAGCGTTATTAAGCGGTAAAGAATGTGAGCTTACAAAGATCAAGGCGGTGTGAATATGGATTTGTTTAAAATAGCAGCAATAATTTCAGCTATGGTGTTTTCTCTATCTGCTTTATCAGGGTGCAGCGGCAATACATCAAATATTGATAGCATAAGCTCTCTGCCAGAAAGCATAACAACTCCTGCACCGCAGACACATGATGATGACTTCTATATCAAGTGGGCAATACCCGACAGTATTATCATATCAGACCAAGTGAATGAAAAAGTAAACGCTTTACTTGACAGCAAATACGGGCTTGGCGTAAGATTTGTACCTATCAGTGATATACCGGGCGAGATAGATTATCACTCGGAGCTTATAAAGGCTGATGCAGATATAGCATTTGCAGGATTTGATTCAGATGATGACAAGCCCTGCGAATGGCTTATTGCCGAGGAGTATTTTGCGCCGCTTGATGATATGCTAAAGGGCAGCGAGCTTTATTCGCTTATCCCCGAGCAGCTTTGGGAAACAACAAAGTCAAACGGCAGCATTTATACTATACCGAGCGAGGCAATGCAGGATATAGGGGTATGCATAGTATTTGATCTTGATAAGATACCCGCTGAGAAAGCCAAGGCATTTAACGGGGATATTACGCAGCTTGACGGATTATTAAGCGATAATGATATGCTGTACTATGGGCTGAGTGGTTTTGACTATTCTTCGTTTTATGGTGATTATTGCAGCAATGGTATTATAACCACTTCCGAGGGCGTTGCAAAAAGCATTACAGGTGATACCGAATGTATGACCTGGCTAAAGGAAATGAACTCACTCTTTAACAAAGGAAAAGCTACCGATATAGAATGCGACTGGAGCGTGCTCATAACAAAAGATACTGTTCCGATCAGTAAAGAGAACATCTATATTTACAAAACCAAGGCCATAGTTGGTCAAAGGTTCGGAGCATCGACAGGTATAATAAGCACAAGCAATAAGAAACAAGAGGCATTTAAACTGATCGAAGCAGTCCATACCGATCCCGAGATAGCTGATTTGTTGGTCTATGGTAATGAGTTTACAGAAAAAGACGGATATGCTTATGACGCATCGGGTGAGAAGATATATGGCTTTATAAACAAACTGGTATTTGGCATAGACACCAATGTGCTGTATGGCGCAGATATGCTAATGCAGTTTAGCTCACCTGATGAAAAGAAAGCATATTATGATGAAAACGTCATCGTATCTCCGCTGGCAGGGATAGATATCACAACAGACTGCAAGGAGATAAACACGGTAATGAATAAATACCAGAATATATGGAAAAGCAAGGACTTAGACAGCGATATAGCCACCTTAAACAAAGAGCTGTCAGACGCAGGGACAGAGGATATACTGTCAAGCATAAACGAAAAGATAAAACAAGGAGCTAAGAAATGACACTGTCTCTTTGCAACCTCACCAAACAATACGGCACCTTCACAGCCCTTAAAGGCCTAAGCTATGAGTTCACCCCCGGCGTTTACGGCCTGCTCGGACCAAACGGTGCAGGCAAATCAACGCTTATGAATATCATCACCGATAACTTAAAGCCCTCCTCGGGCAGCGTTATGTATAACGGGCAGGATACTGTATCTATGGGTTCTGAGTTTCGCAGACTTTTAGGCTTTATGCCGCAGCAGCAGGGGCTGTACCCGGGCTTTACGCTGGAGAGATTTCTTTGGTATATGGCAGCATTGAAGGGTATGAGCAAGGCTCAGGCAAAGGCTGATATAGAGCGCCTTATAGGGCTTGTAAATCTGAATGATGCACGCACAAAGCGGCTCGGCGGCTTTTCGGGCGGAATGAAGCAGCGTGCGCTTATCGCACAGGCAATGCTCGGCAGCCCTGAGATAATAATCCTTGATGAGCCTACCGCAGGGCTTGACCCGAAAGAAAGGATAAGGATACGCAACCTTATCGCAGAGATAGCCTTTGAGAAAATTGTCATAATAGCAACGCACGTTGTGCCCGATATCGAGTTTATCGCCAAAGAGGTTCTGCTGCTCTCGCACGGCGAGATAATAGATTCGGGCAAGCCCTATGAGCTGTGTGAAAAGCTGTCGGGCAAGGTGTTTGAGATAAAAGCAGACGAAAGCAAGCTATCCAAAATAACAGACAAATACAAAGTCGGCAATATCTCAAAGGATATGCAGAATATTTATGTAAGAGTTATCTCTGACAGCGAGCCGACAGACTTTGAGCACACCCTCTGCAAGCCTGACCTTGAAGACCTCTATCTTTACTATTTTGATTGAGGTGAGAGTATGAGGATATATTTTAACGAGCTTATCAAGGCGTTCCTAAGAAAAAGCACCATAGGTATATTTATAGCGCTCACCGTCCTAAACGGCGTTATGCTGTATGTTAACGAGAACAGCACCGATGCGCTCTACACCCCTAAGCAGTACAGGGAGATGTATGCCGAGATCTCAGGCAGACCTGCGGCTGATGTTTATGCTGAACTGTGTGATAGGAAAACCGCCCTCGAAGAAAACGACAGCGACCTTGTGCAGCTTGAGCTGACTGAAACGGTACTTACAGAGGTCGAAGCAGTCTCAGGGTATGATGATTATTTATCGGGAATTGACGAGCGAGCAAAGAAAATGACCGCTATTTCCATTTTTTCCGACCCCGATTCATTCAGCTACAAAAACATTGCCAAAACGCCTGATGACTTTGCACATCTTAAAGGCTCAGCGCTTAAAGTTTCACCCTCAAAGGGCGTTGATATGGCAACGGGCTTTCTGCCGACAGATATTATCGCCTTTCTGATGATAATGACGGTGATCGTTACTATCGTCGCCCGTGAAAAAGAGCTTGAACAGCTTACCCTCTCACGCACGACATTTAAAGGCAGGGCATCACTCGGAACGGTAAAGCTGTTTACCTGCTTTGCAGCGGCCTTTGTGGCTTTAGTGATGCTTTATTCTGTCAACTTCATAATAGCTTACAATACCTACGGCTTTGGCGACATTTCAAGACAGATACAGTCTGTGCTTTCCTTTAACGGCAGCAACCTGAAAATATCTGTCTCCGAATATTTTGTATTTTTTCTCTTGACAAAGCTGATAGTTTACTGCACATTTGCGGCTCTTATCTATCTTGTGACAGCTGTTTCTGACAGCGCAGTAAAGGTTTATGCAATACTTGCCGTTATCCTTGCGGGCGAGAGTGCTTTGTACTATACCATTCAGCCGACGAGCTATCTTTGTCCGCTCAAATACATAAACCTTGTTGCCTTTGCGGATACAAAGCAGCTTTATTCGGAATACCTAAATCTCAACATATTCGGTGAGCCGTATGGGTATTTTTACATCTTTTTTATCTCTGTCATAATTCTGCTGACGGGGTTTTCTGTTTGCTCGGTAGTTATTTTTGCAAAGCGTGGCGTTATCAGAAGCCGCACAAGGAGAATATCACTGCATTTTCCAGAAATACATCACACAAGCCTTTTTCTGCACGAGTGCTACAAGATACTGATAAACGGCAAGGTGCTGTTTATACTGCTTGCATTTGCGGCATTAGTATATGCATCATACACGCCTATAAAGGAACGATTTTACTCAAAAGAGGAAATATACTTAAAGCAGTATATACTCAAATATGAGGGCGAGCTTACCGAAGAAAAAGAGCAGGCTATCGCACTTGAAGGCAAGGCGCTTGATGAATATGACACAAGCGGAGATGAAATATCCTCTATGATAAAAATGCAGGATTTAGCCGAAAAGCGTTCTGCTTACGAAACGTTTAAAAAGCACATTGACTACCTGAAGCAAAACGGCGGAGAGATAGTTTACGACAGCGGTTACAAGCTGCTGACGGGAAATGAGAGCGCAGGCAGCAAGGACACCACAATGGCACTTACGGCAATGGCAATGCTTATCTGCACGCTAACTTACGTTTACAGTATTGAGTATCAGACGGGCGCAAGCGTGCTGCTGCACACATCACCTAAAGGCAGAGGTGCGGTGTTTATTTGCAAGCTCATCATAGGTGTTCTGATAGTGACGATAGTTTATATCCTGACATATGCGCCGTATTTCTACGGAGTACTCAAAGCCTACGGCACAAGAGAAATAAATGCTCCTGCCTGCTCTATGGAGCATCTGAAAGGGTTTAGCATAAGCATAAAGGCGTATCTTATACTGCTCTGTGTGGTCAGGTTCTTTACGCTTATTGCAGCTATGCTTTTGATATTCTTTATTTCTAAAAAGGCAAAGAGCTTTATTGCGGCGCTGCTCATTGAGACGGCGGTGCTGGTGCTGCCGCTTGTTCTGTGCCTCTGGTTTGGGTGGAGGTTAATTTAAAAACCATCACCCCCCGCAGCGTAAGAAATGATAAACCGGCCCTCAAAAAAACGAGGGCTGATTATTTTGCACTTGTCAAATCGTCAGCAGCGTGCTATAATAAGTCTGAATAAAAATAAAGGAGACTAAAAATGCTTTCAGCTTGTATGGCGCTAATTGACGGCAAAACGGAGCGGCAGGAATTTGAAGCCTTTTACCGCAAAAACAGACGGCTCGGAATGGGCAAGGCTTATGCGATACTCGGTAATGAGGCACTTGCAGAGGACGCACTTTCGGAGGGCTTTTTGCGGCTTGCCAAATGTTTTCAAAAAGTTCATGATTTACCTTCTCACAAATTGCAGGCTTATTTCGTTATAATAGTAAGGAATGTTTCTCTTGATATGCTGAGAAAGGAGCAGCGCGAGCAGACCCTCCCGTTTGATGAAGAGCTGTATACAGACGAGCCGCTGCCCGATGCAGATGTCAGCAGACTCAAAGAGTGTATGGAAAGGCTCTCCGATACCGACAGGGAGATACTTTACCTGCGTTATGACCTTGCACTTGAATACAGCGACATAGCGTCGGCTCTCGGCATCAGCGAGGCGGCATCACGACAGCGTGTGAGGTATGCCAAAGCCAAGCTCAGAACTGAGCTTTTAAAGGAGTGAGATGTGTATGGAAGAAAATATGCTTTCATCGGAGCTTTTTGAGAATTATGAAAACAGCCTTATCAGCAAGGATGATGCAAGGCTGCCTAAGGGCTTTAAATTCTCAAAGGGATTTGAAGAGCGTATGCAAAAGATAACGGGCAGCCCCAGGATACACATAAGAAAGCGCCTGAAGCTTGCGTTTATGGCGGCGGCGATACTGAGCATTGGCTTTCTGCTCGGAATGGCTGCAAAGCCAAAGTGGGGCTATACTACCAGGCAGGTCGATGAGGGAATATATTTGACATTTGATGTTTCCACTATAAAAGACCCTAAAAAGAGCATTGAGGAAAAATACACCCTTGCGGGCATTCCCGAGGGGCTTGAACTTGATGATCAGTCATGGCTCAATACAGATTATTTATATTCCGAAGCGTGGGGTACCTTTGACGGCAAGGGCAACGGGCTTATTGATGTCTATTTCGGGCAGTATATCCCTGCGGCATACAGGAATATCTATATAAGCGACAAGGATGAAAAATACCTTGTGACCGAGGAAAACGGCATACAATACTTTATCGTTACGCCCGACGACAAAGACAAGAGCTTTACTTCGGTGATATGGTATCAGGACGGGTATGTGTTCTTAGTTGATGCTAATATGAACAAAGACGAAACTATAAACTTGTGCAAAACGCTGAAATTGCGGGATAATTAAAAAGAGTTCTCACAAAAAGGAGATAATAGCAGTTTATATTTGTGTGGGGTGTGATGCCCCGCACAATTTTTTTGGAACGGGAGACAGACAATGACTAAAGCAAAGATAATAAAACTCTCCGCCGTCATTTTAGCAGCGGCGGGGGTTGTGTTTACGGGCTATAATCTGCTTAAAAGCAAGGATAAAGAAATAATTGTTCGTAATGCAGAGGAAATTACAGAGCAGTTAAAGAATTATAGATTTAGCGAATATGAGAATCTGAAATTTGACTGTGAGGTAAAAAATACCGGTTTTGAAACTGTATATGAGGAAATAGAGATCGGCTGGACGGGATATGATGATACTCTCACGTCTGACGATTTAAAGGGAAGAGTTGCAGATTTCGGAAAAAAAGTGTATGGGATAGATATTCAAAACGGAGAGATACTTTATGACAAGGATAACGGAAGTGAAGCATACGGCAGATATGAAAAGAATGATACTCTGATACATTATTACTATAACGATACCTTTTATGCAAAAAAGGTCGATAACAGCATTATAGCCGAGCCTTTTTCTTCGGACGAAGAGGAAAACGAAAAACTGCGCCCAAGGATAATAAAAAGATTCAAGCCCGATGAGACCTATGAAAACGAGGTTTATGATATCAATGGGCAGGAGTATACTCTTAAAGATGCAGTGGAATTTGCAAATAAGAATGTCAGTGATAATATTTCGCAGTTTTTATATGAAAAGCCAATTTTGACAAATATAGCTGTTGTATACTTTCCGCATAGAAACAGTTATAGCTATATTATGAAATACAGCCACAGGATAGACGGTGTTTTAGTTGATGACGTTTGGAATCCCGATCCGGATAATGATTTTTTCAGGGGAAGTGCATTGTTTATTGAGATTTATGAAAAAGAGCATATTAGTGTGGTCTCAAACAACTGTTACTTCAATGTGCTTGATAAGACACCTGCAAAGCAACTTATACCGCTAAGTGAAGCTGAAAAGCTTGCAGCAAAGTCTTTAGCCCCATATATTTCATATACTGTTACCGGTTGTGAGCTGAAATATGTCTGCATTACTCATCAAAAACCTGATAAAACAATATTTAAGCCGATGTGGGTGTTTGTAATTGATGAATATAAAGACAATGATGAGTATCAAAGTGGAATTGATGCTTTTCCAAAAATGCAGCTATATATAGACGCTGTTACCGGTGAAAGTATGATATATGAACCCCATATGGCATTGGCGAAAGAGAGCTGGGGCACTTAGCACTCTGCACAAACAGTAAGCACCTTGTTTGTGCATATAAACGATCTTTCGGCAGGCTTGTCACATTTCGGGGCGGCTGTGCGTTTTTATAGCAGAGGGGTGATAGTATGTTGACCGAGAGAATAGCGGCAGCTCTTTTATGCCTGTCTGCTCTGTGCCTTAGTGCCTGCTCATTTGTGACAGACAATACTACTGAGGTTGAAAAAGACCTTGCAGATTATACGACTGCCAAGCATATGCTTGACGGGATAGATGCAGCGTATGACACCGATTACAGCAAGATTACGCTGCCTGAAAGGGAGACGCTTCACATAACACAGCCCTAAGGGGTATATGAGCTGACGCTTGAAGTCATCAATGCCGACGGCAACAAGGAATGGGAGAATCAGAAAAACAAGGAGCTTGCAGCAGTTTTCGATACATCAGGTGGAGCAGAGGCTTGTGTTGTTGTTTCGGGGGCTTATTATATCAATGAAAAGCTGCTGCAAAACTCTGCAAGCCCTGTCAATAATGACCCTGCGCTGGAATGCGAGATAACAACGCTTTCGCCGTTGACACACAAGAGCT
>CADAGC010000042.1 GCA_902787365.1 uncultured Ruminococcus sp.
AAGCTATGGGCTTTTATCTTGACGGCAAGGTAACGGCGGTTCTCGGAACACATACTCATGTTCAGACTGCTGATGAGGTGATATTGCCTAAGGGAACAGCATATATCACCGATGTGGGCATGACAGGCTCTGAGCTTTCGGTGTTGGGTGTAAAGAGCGAGCTTGCTATCGAAAAGCTTAGAAATCACGTTCCTGTTAAATTCGAGGAAAGTGAAAACCCCTGCTTTATCAATGGTGTCGTTGTTGATTTTGACGAACATAGTGGCAAAGCTAACAAAATTATAAGAATTATTGAGCGATAATACACAAAAATTTTTTTATGTATTGAAAATGTAAATATTTTGTAGTATAATATATATATAGCAAAATATGGGAGGTATTCTTAGTGGAAGTATTAAAGGTTTCGTCCAGAAGCGTCCCGAACATGGTTGCAGGTGCAATTTCAGGTGTTGTTCGTGAGAGCGGCTCTGTTGAAGTTCAGGCAGTTGGTGCAGGTGCTACAAATCAGGCAATAAAGGCTATTGCTATAGCAAGGGGCTATCTTGCTCCTGTCGGCATTGATATGGTGTGCATTCCTGCTTTTGCAAGTGTTCAGATAGACGGTGAAGATAGAACAGCTATTAAAATCATTTGCGAAAAAAGATGATTTTGCTAAAAACGCCCCCTGTGAGGTCTGATATCTCACAGGGGGCTTGTTTTTTAGCTTATTATCCATACAGCGCCTTTGTCTTTAGGGTCAAATCTGCATATTCTAAGTGCGCCATTGTTGTTTACGGATAAAACTTTTTTGTATTTGGTGGCTTGCGTTGTAATTCTGTAGCGCCTGTTGCCAAGGGCGGCAATTCTGAAACCTATTGCGTTATTTTTATCCTTGCAGTTGGCAAATCTCTTGAACTTTTTGTCGATAAAGCCTTTTTCTTTATCCTTAAGTATAACAGAGCCGTCTGGTTTTAGCAAGACTGTAAGCTTTTGCTGCAAGCCCTCTTTTGCTTCATCAATAGTTAGCCCTTTGGGCGTTACTGTAAGTAAGCCGTTAGTTCTTTCGTTTTTGAATGAGTATTCCTTTTCGTTTATAAGGAAATTGCCGTTATTTGACATTATGTCGTTATAGAATCTCATCATCATACAAGCTGTGTATTGCTGTGCAACTGGCAGAGTGCTTCGGCAGGCTTTTTCAAGAATATCTCTGTCAACCTTTCTAACATCTGCCGCAAAACCGGAAGAAAACATCGAAAGCTTATTGACTGCCTGTTCGATACTTGTCTCGCAGCTTTTTTTGATCTGCTTGTTTATAGTTTGAGGAGGCTCTACATCGGAATAAATCGTCTGTGCAAGCTTTTCAAAGGCATAGTGGGGGTTTTTCTTTCTGTCCATATACATTATTCCCGATGAATGAACAGTACAGCCGATATCTTGTATAAAGTGCAGCGCTCTTCCGAACCGATGAATTGCCGCTTTTTTATCACCGCTTTTATATAGTGATAGAGCCATTGTGTAGTTTTCTTCAAGCATTGTACGTGCTGTTCGGTTGAATTTATTATGCCTGTTTCTGAAATATCCGCTTATGTTTTCAAGAGCAATGCCCCTTTTATTTGCCGCACAGTAGTAATGCAGCCCGCTGCCTTTGTCAGTATCGCCTTTATTGTCAGGCTCTGTGCAGGCTTTTAGCAGAATATCCTTATACTCTATGAAGAAATCGTAATACTTCTTATCATCCTGCATATTAAGAATACGCAGGGCTTTTTCGAGTATATCCTTATGAGTATTGCCAAACCACGCATATACTTTTTTGTGATTTGTCACAGCACTAACTATAAGAGCCGCCGAGCATATCAGTAGCTTGTTCATTTATTCTTTCTCCCTGGGTTTGTTTTGCGCTTTTTCTTCTTTCTTACAGAGAAGCCGAAACTTCCAAGCCTTTTGCCAAGCTTGTAATAATCACCGTGAGCGTAGGCGATAAGCCCTGCGTTTTCAAGGCAAAGCCTTCCACTTGCGTCTATCAAATCTTCCGACACATCAAGTGCCACGATATCGGCAATAAACATATCATGAGAGCCAAGCGGAACAATTTGTTTAACCTTACATTCTATGTTTACGGGTGATTGCGATAAGAGAGGAACATTTACTTTAGATGCACTTTGAGTAGTCAGTCCCATTTTCTCGAATTTATCAGTATTCCGCCCGCTTCTTACACCACAGAAGTCTACAGCTCTCACAAGCTCTTCCGTCGTGAGGTTTATAACGAATTCGCCGCTTTCTTTTATAATGCCGTATGAGTGCCTTTCGGGTCTTACCGAAATATAGGTCATAGGTGGTATCGTGTTAAGAGTGCCTGTCCACGCAACTGTGAATACGTTTATGTTTTCACCGCTGCCGCAGGTAACAAGTACGGGCGGAACAGGTGAAGTTATCACGCTCGGTTTCCATATTTGTTTTTTTGTTTTGTTTTCTTCCATTTTCTTATCCTGTAATTATAATATATCATAGCTTAAGCTGCATGAAATTGCCGTTCTTTTCAAAGCCGAAATCAGTATATAGCAATACTCCCATATCTGATGCGGTTATCTGAACTGTGCCGCAGCTCCTTTTTCTTGCTTCTTCAACCACTCTTGATAAAAGCTCTTTGGCAATACCCATTCTGCGGTAACTTTTATTTGTAAACATACTTGATAACAGCCCTATCCTGCCGCTGGGGCAGCCGAAATATGGTGGCTTTTCAACTATAGACATACCGCTTGTGGCGATTATCCTGCCGTCATCCTCAGCTATCCATGATATAAAAGTATCATCAGCCATATGCCTTGAATAATAGTCATATAAAGCAGGGGTGAGGTCGATATCCTCCTTTGCGCCCTCTTCACGAAGCTGTGCTATGCGCATTCTGACAAATATATCAAGGTCATTTTCATTAAGCAGCCTGTATTTAATATCCATTTATATCACCTAATTTATCTCATCAAATGATGTAAGCTTTTGAACTATCTTGTCATAGTCTTTATACAGCGCCTGTGTCTGGTTTTCGAGGAAGTAGTAATGCTTGATATATGGCACAAGCAGTATCAGCAGCAACACAGCAAGCGGAATAAGTGAAAGCTTTCCCGTAACTGCTATGCATATGACTGTGCCGCAGGTGACTATTGCAAACAGGCACATCACGATAAGGTGTATAAACCTCTCGTGCTGAAAAAACGCAATCTTCGTCTTATGTATCTTTAAAAGCGTTTCAAAGTCGGTGCTTTCATCTTCAAGAGCTTTTGCAATAAAGGCTCTGTAGCGTTTAAAATACTCAGTCATTTCTTTCGCCTCTTAAAGCGTAATGTCGATAGGCTCGGCCTTTTCAAGACTTATGCCCTGTTCCTGTTCTATCATCTTTTTCTTTTTATGAACAGAGAAAGCAGTCACAGTATCGTTAGCAAGCTTGTAGTTTTTTGCAGTTCTCTGAATAAAATTCTTTCTCTTCTTGGGCTTTTTCTTCCTGCCGTCAAAGAATATGGCAAGAATAGCTGAAACTGTTGCAAGAATAACAGTTTTTTCAGCAGTCTTTTGTGAGGAAAACTCTGTATAAAGCTTTCTGTTAGACATAAGATCACCCCTTTTGAATATATAATCATTATATCATATCAAAGAAGATTTTGCAAGTGGTGAGGGTATAAATCACATTAAGTGCCCGTATATATAGCATTTTTCTTACGTATAATACTATATAATCATATTCGGAGGAGCGTAAAATGAAGATAAGAAGACAAGCTTTTGCCTTGATGACGGCTTTGGCGCTTAGTAGCTGTGCAGTATCGGGAAGCGGCAGAGTAATTGATAACAAGCTGATTTTAAAAGATAATTCGGGTATAATCTCACAGATTAAAATAAAAAGCATTACCCCTAAGCAAAGTGACAACGTAAAGGATAACAGTAAGATAAATTTCACCGAGCAAAAGGGGATATGGCTATCGTATATTGATCTGAATGAGCTGTTTTATCAAAAAAGCAAAGAGGAATTCATCAAAGAGTTTGAAAAAGTCTGCCTTAACTGCAAGTCGATAGGTGTGAACACGCTGTATGTTCATTGCAGAGCGTTTGGCGATGCATTATATAAGTCTTCACTATTTGAAAAGGCGAGTACATATGGCGACATTGATTATGACCCGTTTGAGATAATAGTTGATACCGCACATGAAAACGGCCTGTCTGTCCACGCATGGGTCAACCCGTTAAGATGCGGAACCGAAAGTGATATTGAAAGTGCTGATGAATCGTTTCAAATAACCAAATGGTATAAAAGCAGTGATGACAGGCTGGGGTTTAAAGACAGCAACGGCCATTACTGGCTTGACCCCGCATATGACGATGTAAGGGAATTTATCTGTGACGGGATAGCTGAGATCATAGATAACTACAATGTTGACGGGATTCATTTTGATGATTATTTTTACCCGACTACAGACGAAAGCTTTGATGAGATAGCTTTTAAGCAGTCGGGGGCTGATGATCTTAAGGCGTGGCGCACCGAGAACATAAACAAGCTTGTAGAATCAGTTTATAAAACGATAAAGAGCCGTGACAAAAGCATAGTTTTCGGCATTTCGCCACAGGGAAATATAGGCAACAACTATGAGTATATGTATGCCGATGTAGGTGAGTGGTGCAGTAAAGACGGGTATATAGATTATATTGTCCCGCAGATATATTTCGGCTTTGATAACAGCGTGCTCCCGTTTGAAACTTGTCTTGATGAATGGAGTGTTCTTGTAAAGAATAAAAAAGTTGATCTTATTATCGGTCTTGCAGCTTATAAAATATACACTGAAGAAGAGTTTGTCGAGAATGCCGACATACTGCTATTGCAGATAAACAAGATAAAAAAGCTCAATAACTACGGGGGCTATTCATTTTACAATTATATATCACTATTTCCTAATGATGCCCAAAAGGCACTTGAAGCAAACAAACACATTGATAATATAAAGAAAACAGGCGGTAGATAAATACCGCCTGAAATTTATATTATATGATATCGTCTTCCTGATTGGGAATGTTAAGCTGCTTTTTAGGAATTCTCTTTATCGGATCATAAACCCATTTCTTGCAGCTGTAATCCGCATCAACAAGACCCTGCTTTTCGCAAAGCACCTTATTACCCTCTCTTGAACGGTTACCGAAAGCACAGTATGAGCAAGAGGGAGAGATCTCGTTGCCGAAATAATTCTTTTTCTTTGCCATTTTATTTACAACTCCTTTGAAAAAGTAATCAAAATCTTATATAGTAAATTATATCACATATCATCAAAAAATGCTACCCCTTTTTTGAAAAGTAGTAAAAAAATCATTAAAATCAAACAAAGCGAAGGTATAAAATTGTTGAATTTGACGGTAAAACCTTTACCTACAGCCATACAGTACTGAGCATCATCTATTAAGTGTGAGCATAGAAGTCTTGCATACAGATAGTTTATAAGCGCTATGGGCAGTCTTGTGACGAAAAACGGCGTGAGGGAATATCTGCCCTTTACAGTTGCAATTATCTGCAAAAGCACGCAAACACCGCCAAAACTGAATAAAGCTGATATAACAGGCACAAAAGCAATCCTTGCATTCTCAAGCGAAGCTATGCTTGATATTTCAAATATCGACTTTAACAAGGTTTTTGCTTGCAAAGGAATATGCACATATACGCATATAAGCCTTTCTACACAAGCCAAAATAACGCTGAATATGATCACCATAGCGCATATCATAAGCATTGATCTGCCTGCATTCTCCGTGCTGATGATCAGTTCCTCACAGGTAAACGGACGTTTTTTGTCATTTCCTTTTATCTTAGGCTTAAGCGCTCTGCAGATTATAAGCGCTGCTGTTATGTTTGCTAAAAAGGCGCTAAGACATATAATCAGACCGACCCTTATATCACTATAAAGATAAATGCCGATAACTCCTACAGCAAAAGACGGCCCGCCGCCATAGCAGATGCATTGAAGAAGTGAAGCTGTTTTCTTATCAATGATGTTTTGTTTTGTAAGCTCAACAAGCATAGATGCACCGACTGGGAAGCCCGCCAGATTTGAGATAAGCAATACCGAAAACAACTCATACGGTATTTTGAATACATACTTTGCTATAGGATAGAAGGGGAGTGATAATATCTTATATGCTTTGCTTCTTATCAGAATATTAGATGCTGCTAAAAACACAAAAAGCGAGGGGATAAGTATATTGACACACCTATCAACTGCATTTGCGGCGGCACTAACTGATATATCTGCATAGACTATCAGCATTATGCAAAGAGCCGCTGCCAATATATTTATAGCTGTTTTTCTTATGCTCATCATTTTAAATGCCTCTTTTCTTTTTTACCATGTATATGTCAGTAAAAACGATAATATAATCATACAAAGACACTTTGAAAGGAAAAAGATATGAATAATAGTATTAGGAAAAAGCTAAGGGATATGGCGTTTATAAATGCTTATATAAGCATAGTTGATGATAAAAGCGTTGTTATAGAGAATGTCAGCAATATAAACGAATGTAATGATATTCTTGCGAGTATTGAAGCGTCGGGGTATTTAATAAAGGTATGGGGTAGCTCTCTTTCATTATCAAGCTATGAAAACAACATAATAGAAGTAAACGGCAGTATCTCGGCCATTGAGTTAGAAAAGCTCAGCCGCATAAAAGGGAAGTGAACAGATGTCTATTAAAAACGAATACAATAACTATGTGATAAGCGGCATACAAAGATATAAGGCTATCAAAAATCTGATCAAGCAAGGTATCGAGTGCGAGGGTATCAATGATAAAGACGAGCAGATACGCCTCTCCAGTCACGGATCAAATCACAAGAGGATAATAAAGACTTGTAAAAAGCTTGGCTGTGAGGTGGAATATACAGATAATAGTTCATCATGCAAGAGCTATAGGGTCGGTATACTCAAAAGCCACGCAGGGCTTGTAATGGGTTTAGTTTTATCGGCAGTATTATGTTTTATCTTCTCTCGAATGATACTGAAGATAGATATTGAGAACGATAACGAACAGGTAAGAGCCGATATATTAAGCGTTCTTGATGAAAACGGCCTGCATATCGGAAGTTTAAAAAGCGATTTTGACTTTGTAAAGCTTGAACGTGAGCTGAAAGGAAAAGTGCAGGGGATAAGTTGGGCGGGAATTTCCGTGCAGGGGAGTACTATAGTTATTGACACTATTGATAACATACCAAAGCCAAAGACCGATAATAAGCGTCTGCCCTGTAATGTTATAGCTTTGCACGACTGTATAATTGACAAAGCTGAGGTATTCTGCGGTGATTTGAATGTCAGAATAGGAAGCGGTGTCAGGGCAGGGGATATACTGATAAGCGGCGAGCGAAAAAAGCTGATAAAAAGCGGTAAGGACGATAAAGAGACCGAGGTGACGCAGTATATGCGAGCAAGCGGCAGGGTCTATGGAACATTTGAAAAGACAGCTGAGTTTTTCTTCCCATATGAAGAAGAAATCAACACCAAAACAGGGAAGACGATAGATTTAAGCTATCTTAATATCTTCGATGCGGATATACCCTTGTTTTTAAAGGATATTGAAGGAAATTATACCTACAAAGCCGACAGAAAGCCGCTTGTAATATTTGGATATGAGCTGCCAATAGCTCTGATTGAGGTAGAGTATAGCGAATATGTCGAAGCAATAAACACATACACTGATGAAGAAATAGATAAAAAGATAGCCGAAAGTACCAAGTCATATGAGGAAAGCTTTCTAAAGGATTTTGAGATAAAAGATATGAAAAAAACAGTCAAAAAAGAGGAAAATGGCGTTTTGCTGACGCTTAGATATACGCTTTATGGTGAAATTGGTGAACAAGCGGATATTTATTTAAACAAACAGTAATATTTCTGTATAAATTATCAGAATAGTAATTGCATTTTGCAAAAAGATATGTTATAATATTAGAGAATAAATAAGAATAGGGGCTGTTTAATGACAGAAAGGAATATCAGTCTCGACAGTATGGACGAGACGCTGGCCTTTTTTGGGGATTATGATGAGAATATCAATCTTATACAAAGGCAGTATGGTGTTGTTATAATATGCAGAGACACCGAAGTTTTTATTTCGGGAGAGCAGGAGAATGTTGATAAGGCGGCAAAGTGTATAGACTCGCTGAAATCTTTGATAAAGAAAGGCGAGCGCATCAGCACGCAGAATCTTATGTATATTTTCTCTCTTATAGATGAGGGAAGCAGCGACCAGATAGAAAAGCTCACAAGTGACGGTATTTGCATAACCATTGGCGGTAAAATGGTTAAGCCGAAAACTCTCGGCCAGAAAAATTATGTTAATGCCATTAAGAATAATACGATAACCATAGGCATAGGCCCTGCCGGCACGGGCAAGACTTATCTTGCTGTAGCTATGGCGGTCAAAGCTTTTAAAGCACACGAGGTCAACAGGATAATACTTACACGTCCTGCGGTCGAAGCTGGGGAAAAGCTGGGCTTTCTACCGGGTGATTTGCAGAATAAGGTTGACCCGTATCTCAGGCCGTTATATGATGCACTGTTTGAGATGCTGGGGCCTGAAAGCTTTATAAGGCAGCAGGAAAAGGGCGCAATAGAGGTCGCACCGCTTGCATATATGCGTGGGCGCACGCTTGATGACTCGTTTATAATACTTGACGAGGCGCAGAATACCACGCCCGAGCAGATGAAGATGTTTCTGACAAGGCTCGGATTTAATTCAAAAATAGTCATAACAGGAGATGTTACGCAGATAGACCTACCCGACAAAAGGCGTTCAGGGCTTGTAGAGGCTGTAAAGGTGCTCAAAAACGTTTCGGACATCTCAATAAATCGCTTCACAGAAAAGGATGTAGTAAGGCATAAGCTTGTGCAGGATATCATAAAGGCTTATGAAAAATATAATGAAGGAAGGAAAGCTTGATATGGGTAAGGTAAAAGTATCGATAATGAATAATCAGACTGAGGTCAAGGTGCCTGTAGGCATCAGACTTCTTATCCGTAAATGCTGTCATGCAGTCACCGAAAGTGAAAAATTTCAGGGCGACAGCGAGGTTAGCGTTTCATTTGTTAATGATGAGCGGATCCACGAACTGAATAAGCAATACCGTGGTGTTGACCGCCCGACAGATGTACTGTCCTTCCCGATGGGCGAGAACGGTGAGTATGACCTAAATAACGAAACAGGTGCATTTATCCTTGGCGATATAGTCATCTCCCTTGAAACTGCACTTAAACAGGCTTCTGCCTACGGTCATTCGCTGGAGAGAGAGATAGGCTTTCTTACCGTTCACTCTATGCTTCATCTTTTAGGCTATGACCATGAGCAGGATAGCCTTCACGAGCGTATAATGCGTGAGAAGGAAGAGGAGATACTCGAAAGTTTGGGCATTTCAAGAGATGCAACTTTTGTTATTGATGAGCACGCACACGAATAATTGGCTATTATAAAACGGCAGTTTATATGCCGTTTTATGCTTTATATGAAAGAAAGGATAATAAAATGCAGGAAAGAAATACAAAGAACTCATTCGTTACTATAATCGGCAGGCCCAATGTGGGCAAATCATCTCTTTTGAATGCATTGGTAGGTGAGAAGATCGCCGCAGTAAGCGATAAGCCGCAGACAACAAGAACTAAGATTACAGGTGTTGTGACCAAGAACGATACTCAATATGTGTTTATGGACACACCGGGTATGCATAAGGCCAAGAATAAGCTCTCCGAGCATATGATAGAGGCTATAAACGAATCGGCATCAGATGTTGATGTAATTATGCTTGTAGTAGATGTTACCAAAAAGCTTGGTGACACCGACAAGGCACTTGCGGCTAATTCGGGCGGCAAGAACGCTAAAAAAATACTTATAATCAATAAGATAGACCTTATTGCTGACAAGCAGGAACTCATTGGCAAGATAGCTGAGTTTTCATCTATTGCCGACTTTTCTGATGTGATACCTATCAGTGTCAAGGAAAAAGACGGGCTTGATATAGTTATGGAAACTCTTGATAAGTATGCCGTGGAAGGCCCTCACTATTTCCCAGATGATATGCTGACTGACCAGCCTGAAAAGGTGATAATGGCAGAGATAATAAGAGAAAAGGCTCTTAATAACCTTAATGAAGAGATCCCCCACGGAATAGCCGTTACCATAGAACGCCTTGATGAGCGTGATTCTAAATCAGGCGAAGCTATTCTTGATATAGAAGCGACCGTTTTCTGTGAAAGAGAATCTCACAAGAGAATAGTTATCGGCAAGGGTGGAAATATGCTTAAAAAGATAGGCTCTGACGCAAGAGAGGAACTTGAAGAGTTTTTCCAGATAAAGGTCAACCTCAAATTATGGGTAAAAGTCAAGGAAGGTTGGCGCAATAGGGAAGGTATGATAAGAAATTTCGGCCTTTCCTTAAAATAACATACATAAAATGAGCCCAAACTGCCAAGACTAATAATACAAATACTCTAATAAAGGATATGTGTATTATGGATTACTGGCAGGAGTTTATTAAAACAGGGCTCGTTTCGGATTATTTGAACTATAAACTAAAGGAAGAGGAAAAAGATGCCAAAAAACCTAATAAAATTCAAGGGCCTTGTGATCAAGGAAAAGAGAATAGGTGACAATAAGCTCATAGTTGTGCTGACTAAAGAGTTAGGCGTTATAAGCATCTTCTGCAACGGGGGCTTTAAGCCGCAGTCGAAAAATCTCGGCGCTACGCAGCTATTTTCCTATTCCGATTTTTGTGTTGATGAAAAAACAGATTCAAGCGGGCAGAAGCGCTATTATCTTGACAGCAGCACATCTGATACTATATTTTACAGGATAAGGCTTGACGTTATAAGCTCTGCACTTGCGAGTTATATCGCCGAGCTGCTCAATTACTGCGGAATAGCTGAAGAGAACAACGGCGAGGTGTTAAGGCTTACTCTTAACACCTATTATTCACTTAACAGCGACAGGCAGCCGCCCGAGCTGTTAAAATCAATATACGAGTTACGGTTGCTTTGCGAGATAGGCTACAGGCCTAATCTTATCGGGTGCAATAATTGCTATTTGTATGAATCCGACTCTATGCATTTCAATATCAAGACAGGCAAGCTGCTTTGTGATGACTGCATTTCAGAGGAGGACAGAAACAACGGCTTTGACTACTTGTTCGATAAAAATATGCTCTACATTGTGCGATATATAATGCTTAGCGACTATGATGAGCTTTTTAGCTTCAAGATATCTGACAAAGCACAGAAAAAGCTGACCAAGTTTTCTGAAGCTTTTGTTAGCTATTATATAAAAGCAAAATTCGTATCCCGTGACTTTTTCAAAATGATAAACCTGGTCTGAAAGGAGTGTGCCGCTTAAGGCGCAATAAATGAATAAATACTACGAAACACTTGAACTACATAAAATACTTCAAAAGCTTAGTGACCTGTGCTCAAATGCTGCATCGAAAAGGCTTGCACTTGATACTGAGCCGTCTAAGGATATAGATACTGTTATACGTGAGGTAGGGCTTACAGATAATGCTCTAAGCCTTGCTGTTCAGTACGGAACACCGCATTTTATTAACTTTTTAGATATCACAGCTATAGTTAAACACGCTGATAACGGCGGTGAGCTGACACTTAAAGAGCTTATCGAGATAAGACGTTTTCTTTATCAGATAAGAGTGCTTGATGAATGGCATTCGCAGCTAAAAGAAGAATGTGAACTAGAGTTTTTGTTTGAGATGCTTTACCCCGACAGGTATTTTGAACAGAGACTCGATGTGTCTATAATTGATGAGAATAACCTTGCTGATGAAGCCAGCAGCGAGCTTGCATCAATAAGACGCAAGATAGCAAACGCTGAGCTTAAGATTAGAGAAACACTTGATAAGATGATACGTTCGGCATCTACTCAGAAATATTTGCAGGAAGCGATAGTTACGATACGTGACGGAAGATACTGCCTGCCTGTAAAGACTGAACACAAAGGCAGCGTAAACGGTATGGTACACGATACCTCGGCAAGCGGAAATACGTTGTTTATTGAGCCTGCGGCAGTCGTTGAAGCAAATAACGAAATAAGGATACTCAGAGGGCGTGAGCTTGACGAGATAAGAAGAATAATAAAGGAATTCTCATTTGAGATAGCTTCAATGGGCGCACAGCTTATATCAAGCTTTGAAGCGGCTGTTAAGCTTAATCTCTACTTTGCAAAGGCAAACCTTGCTGCCGATATGCGTGCCTGCAAGCCTGAAATAGGCGACGACGGCGTTATTATACTTAATAAGGCAAGACACCCGCTTATTGACCCTAAAAGCGTTGTGCCTGTGGACTTTACGATAGGCGAGGGGTATTCATCACTTATAATCACAGGTCCGAATACGGGCGGTAAGACAGTCGTGCTCAAAACAGTAGGGCTGCTCACTCTTATGACAATGTGTGGGCTGCTTATTCCTGTAACAGACGGCAGCAGGATATCGGTATTTCACGATATACTTGTTGATATCGGCGATAAGCAGTCTATTGAGATGAGCCTGTCTACTTTCTCGTCACATATGAATAGGGTAGTCGAGATTCTTGATACAGCAGACTTCCAGAGCCTTGTGCTTATAGACGAGCTTGGCTCGGGTACAGACCCGGTTGAAGGTGCCGCACTTGCTGTGGCTATAATCGAAAAGCTCCGTCAGAAGGGGGCTACGCTTGTTACGACTACTCACTATCAAGAGCTTAAGATGTATGCTATCGACACAAAGGGGGTAGAAAACGCCTCCTGCGAGTTTGATGTTAATACACTTATGCCTACATATAAACTGATAGTCGGTACGCCAGGTAAATCCAATGCTTTCGCAATATCAAAGCGTTTAGGGCTTGATGATGATATAATAGCCCATGCAAAAGGGCTTGTGACGGACGAAAACAGCCGATTTGAAGCAATAATCGACAACCTTGACAAGCTGAGAAGTGAGCTTGAAGAAAACAAGCGCAAGAGCGACGCCGACAAAAAGGCTGCCGAAAGGCTGAGAGCCGAGATAGAAAAAGAAAAGCAGGAACTTGCTCAAAGGCGTGAGGAAGAGCTTGAAAAGGCAAGAGCTGAGGCGCAGAGCATTGTAAACCGTGTTCAGCGTGAGAGCCAGGCACTTGTTGAGGAACTTGACAAGGTAAGAAAGGCCAAGGAAAGCGAGGAATTCTCGAAGCTCGCCCTTGAAGCCAGACAGAAGCAGCGCTCGTCAATGAATAAGCTGTATTTAGAGGCTAACCCTGTAATATCCAAGGACGATGACAGCTATGTGCTTCCGAGACCGCTCAAAAAGGGCGACAATGTCATTATAGCTGAATCAGGGCGCAAGGGGATAGTTGTAAACCCGCCTGATGCTAAGGGTATGTGCTTTGTTCAGGTGGGCGTGATGAAAACCAAGCTTGATGTCAAAAAGCTGCGCCTTGTTGAAAAGCAACAGGACACCAAGCAGCCTAAAAAGAGAGGCACTGTATCTACTAAGGGCGTCGAGAGCCGTATGACAAGGCGAGTAAGCACAGAGCTTGACATAAGGGGCTATGCTTCTGATGACGGCATTTACGAGGTGGATAATTTCCTTGACAGCGCAGTTATGTCGGGCGTATCGCTTGTGACTATAATCCACGGCAAGGGCACAGGTGTGCTCAAAAACGCCATAAGAGCGCATCTTAAGCGCCACCCGCAGGTCAAGAGCGCCCGTCCGGGTCTTTACGGCGAGGGTGAGGACGGAGTTACTGTAGTTGAACTAAAAAAATAAGCATATATTATGGAAGAGTGATCGGTGATGATCAGAAATAAAAATAGAGTATTGATAATTGCAGTGTTTATGATCTTGATCTTAGCGGCGTGTATATTGGTTTTTATAAATCATAATATAGAGTTTAAAGAAGTAGCTAACGGCAAGCTTGCTTCTGACGGTGGGGAATACGTATACTATGAGATAGTACGTGAAAATGATCTATCCGATATCTACAAATTCTCTGACGATCTATCTGAGTATGATTTTGATTTTGATAATCACAGTTATATTATATCATTCAATTATGAGATAGTCAATTTATCATACTCGTTGATATCGGGGCCGGTTTTTCACAGCTACGATCACTATGTTCCGAATGTACGTCTATCGAGCACTAATGATAATCTCTGCCATATTTATGAATTACCCAAAATCAATATAGATATTGATCCTGATGATTATAAGATAAATGTTTCTTTTGATGGTGATTGATTGAATTCATAGGGGGACTATAATTATGCATACCAAAAAGGTATTTATATGCATATTGATATTGCTCACTCTGCTTTTTGTATCATGCGGTAACACTGATAATTATATAGACCCGAATAAGGAAGCTATACAAACCGGTGAGGATATAATTAAGTGCATAAAAAGCCAAAACACCAATGAAATAAAAGATATGTTTTGCAGCTATGTATTGAGTAATAAGAAAAGTATTGAGAGAGAGATAGAGTCTGCATTTGCATTTATTGACGGTGAGATCGTGTCATATGATGAGCCGTTCCCGATGACAGTGGGCAGTCAAAAAGCCAAAAGCTACGGCGCACGCATTGACAATGTCAAAACGGATAAGGGTACAACATACACCATATCCTTTCACGGTGAGTTCAGAAATGACAACGATAAAAGCGTTGAGGGAGTACGCTATATCAAGATAATAAACGAGACCAAAAAGAAATCTTCATCTGACAAGAATGAGTATATGAAGGAAATAGGTCTGCCCGAGTTTTCTAAAGAGAAAATGGACGAGATATTTTAATCGTTTTGATGATCTTCAGCAGCATAGATTATTCGTTCTATGCTGCTGAATTTGTCCTAAAAAACAACAAGAGGGAATTGTTAATGAAAAAGAGTTACAGTGTATTCTTCGTTGTTCAACTGATATGGAGCGTGGTTTCCTGCATTTTGGTATTTGTTAATGGAAAAATTTACGCCGACAAAGCACCCGAGAGCCTTTTTGTTTCAGGCGCTATAGTAATGGGTACCATATTATTTGTTAAAATGCAGCCAATGCTTAAGCAGCAAAAATCTTCAAGCACAGCACGTATGATACTGGTGATCGGTTATGTTGTGGTTTTCACAGCTAATCTTCAATCATTAAAAGACAGATTTGATCTATTTTCTATCTCTTGTCTTATACTGTCGATTGCAGGTATGTTAACATATGCTATATCTGCTCAAAGCTCATCAGCACATCTCAATAACAAGAGAGGAGCCAAAACAGTCTTTTTCTGTTGCTGTTATTATCACTTGTGTGCAGCGCAGGTGGAAACATAGCTTTGATTTGTGGCTCCGACATAAGTATGAATGAAACAATCATAATTCTTATTATGCTTGTTGTGCTTATATTTGCAAGCATTATTCTCCTATTATTTAAAAACCAAAGTACCGGTATTATTCATCTATGTGCATTGATAATAAGTGGCTTGTCACTCGAATCTCCGTTTATGTATGTGCTTATACTTTTGATAGTTGCTGTATTTATCACGGTTTATGGCAAATATAGTATATATGCTTCACAATTTACTACTGACGAACTCATATCTGCCCTTAGCTGACAACATAACGACCTCAGGCTCGGTTTTGCCAAACACAAGACCTCTTCTTAAACCTCTAAACCTGTAACCGCAAGGGCAGGAATGGATATACAAGGAGTTGCACTAAATGGCGACAAGTTTAGTGTCAACTTTTGCGAGAACCAGAGTAAGTACTGCTCACATTGCACACGGCGCAAGCCGTGCGCTGTGCGCATAAAAAAGCAGTACTTACCCAAATACTCGCAAAATACCCGAAGTGAAGCGGAGGCTGCAAGTTGCACTAAACAGGTATTATAGTGTCAACTCCCTGAATAACCTTTCCTGAATACACGAAAGTGTATTATCCTTTGCAGTAACAGGTAAAAGAAACAATCTATTTGTCGGCACACACTTTTCTCTGTAATACGCACGCTGAGGATATACAGCGAGCTTGCTCTCGCTGTATAGACGAGCTTAGTGCGCAGGGCTTGAACAACGTCTCCTTTCTTGGTCGAGAGACCGTATATATATACATCGCTCCCTTGCCGAGTGGCTTTGCCACCGCAGGGGAGTTTGATGTAATTTACAAAATGTTAACAATTAGGTATTGACAAATCACGAAACAAAGTATATAATGTATGTAGTAAGTGTAGTAAATGTAGTATAAACATATACAAACATAAGTAAATACGCACGTTCCTTGGGCTTGTCTAAGGAACGTGCAAAAGTAGATAAAGTAGATATAACCCCCAAAAAAGTAGATAAACCACCAGAAAGGAGAAATCACAATGCCCGACAAATCATGGAGAACTTGCGAAATAACACAGGACTGCTGTTACGGCTGGACACCCGAAAACGTACAGAAATTCATAGACGGCTGGTCATCGGTCAAAGACTATGCATACATACTGCACGATAAGGACAAAAAGGACGATAACACAACACCGAGAGAACCTCACATTCACCTCATGCTCAGGTTCAGCTGTGCAGTACATACATCAAATATACTCGCAAGAGCCAAAAAGGTAGGTATTCCTGCCGATTGCATAACAGAGAACCGCATACAGAAGATGAAGTCATGGTCTGCTGCTCTCAACTACCTTACACACAGAGATGAACACAAACCGTGGAAACACGTCTATGACACTGCCGAAGTTCACAGCAACTTCGACTGGCAGTTAGAGTCAGAGAGCGCACATCAGGCTAAACAGTTAAGAGCTGACAAGGGGAGAGAAAAGGAAATAGTCGAAGCTATCGCCAGCGGAGAGATACGTCTGTTCAACCTGAGTGAACACATAACCTCATACGAAGAAAACCTCTACAGCAAAGCTATAAAGACCGCCTTTAACAGAAGAACAAGAGACCTCAAACTCAAGAACGAGCGCAATATGGAAGTAATCTTCATATCAGGCGAGAGCGGAGTTGGTAAAGACACCTTTGCGAGAGAATGGTGCAAAGACAAAGGTCTTTCGTACTTCACAACAGGCAACAACGACAAATCACCCTTTGACGACTATATGGGACAGGATGTAATCATATGGTCGGATGCGAGAGATGATGTGTTCAAGCCTGCACATATACACACCCTGCTCGATAACCACTGGTCAAGCACACAGAAAGCCCGTTTTGTTGACCAGATACTCAACTGCCAGTACTTCATAATAACCTCGGTCAAACCGCTTAACGAGTGGTACAAGAACTTCTACTCCAAAGAGGGAGAGGACATCAAACAGCTCTACCGCCGCATTAAGACATGGTACGATATGAACGATAAGGATATATCGTGCAGGATATATGACCAGAACACCAACGAATACATCTACACCGATTCATACCTCAACATATACGGTCACAAGAGTGAATACCTTGACAACGCCGAAAAGCGTGTAGAGTTCTCCGCTGATATGCGTTCGGACGGAATGATTTCGCTTAACGGACTTCACGACTTATACAGAAGACGGACAGAGCTGTTAAAAGAGGGTGACAAAGACCATGACAAGTTCTATCATGATTTTCAGGACGAAATGTCAGAGTGGAACTCAATAGAACAGGCGATAGATGAGGCAACAATATATTTCTACTCACATGGCAAAGAAGTAACATATAACAGAGAGAAAGACACCATAGAAGTACTTGATGATTGCTATGGACCTGAAATTGCCCCTGGACATCGTATAATCGTATAGGCAGGTGATATCTATGAATAACACCACCGTCATCATACACCGTCTTCCATGACTTCTACGGAGTATATGTCATAGAATACCACCGCCTTGTCCTCATATGCCTAAAAACAACACTGCTTGACGCACAAATAACTGCTGCCGAGCTGACAGAGTAAGGCAACAAGGGGTATGGGGCGCAAGCCCCATTCAAAATAAATCTACCTTGGAGACCCAAAGCCCCGAAGGGGTCGCGTAGCGAGGTCGACCGTCAGCATTTGCGCTGTTGCAAATGCGGCAAGAACTTGACCTTCAGGGCAATTTCGACTCGCAAGGCAATCTCCTGTTGCCGCGCAGTGAGACAACTCGTTGGCTCACGAAGTCAAAACCGAGACCTCAGGCTCGGTTTTGCCAAATGGCAATCTTCTGTGGCTCACATTTTAGCAATGGAATAACCCCAAAACACCACTTCTCACAAATGACCTGTAACCGCAAGGGCAGGAATGGATATACAAGGAGTTGCACTAAATAGAAATTTAGTGCAACTAAGGGGATTGGTATATCAGCCACAGAAAGCTCAGGCTAAGGGTTTCAGGTGTTCGACTAAGGCTAAGGCTTAGAAGTTCAGAGTTTTGTGATTGGTCGCCGCAAGCGACTAAATGTCAAGATAATGCTCGCTTTTAATCGCATTTCATAAGTCTCCTTTGGAGCCTTCTGAAATACGTTAAAATCGGCATTCTATTGCCATTTATTCCATTGCTAAAATGTGAGCCGTTCGGAGAACGTCTCCCATTTTACGACCTTGGGTTTTGGTGTCAGGTTGTCTCTTCGCTGCGCTTCGAGACGTGAGCTTCGCCTTACGGCTTGCTCTTTTGTTTGCTCTCCGAGGGCTGTTTGTTTGCCGTACAAAGACAAAACCCTCAGTCTGTTGACTAAGGGCTTCGTACTTGTCTTACTATTCTCATTAAAGAGGGTTGCCGTTCCTCTCTTTAACCGTTTGCTGTTGTAAGTTTTCTTATAATACACTATACAGATCTTCGAAGCGACATATAGTTGCACTAAACATAAGTTTAATAGCAACTTGCTTGCTGTTGTCAAAAATATCTCCCCAGTAAAGACAATAACGCCTAATGATTATCCCGCAACAGGTTTAGGCACTTACACTCAATAGTTGACTTTTTATATAAACTGTGCTATATTTTATTATAGAAATCATTATAAAGAGGTTGGATTAAAAATGAAGAAATCATACTACGATGATTGTCCCGACTATTTAGAGGCTTTCCTGGTCAATCTTAAGGTCATCAAAGACAGAGCTGACAGAACAGAGGAAGCCTATTACATAGATATTCGCACATTTTTAAGGTATTTGAGGCTTACTCATAATGATGTTGATGCAGCTACCGAGTTTGAAGATATAAAGATCAAGAACGTTCCTATAAGCTGGATAAAGGAATTCAAGCTAACCGATGCTTATCAATATCTGAAATATCTTAAAGACGAGAGGAACAATTCCTCAAAAACAAGAGCTCGCAAGGCCTCGGCACTTAAGCAATTTTTCAATTTCCTGCATAAAAAATCAGGCACTCTTGAAAAAGATCCGCTTGTTGACCTTGAACTACCTCGAATAAAGCAGGGGCTTCCCAAATATCTCACTCTTGATGAGAGCTTAGAACTGCTTGACAGCATGAACAAGGAATCAAAGAATTACGCAAGAGATTACTGTATACTTGTGCTGTTTTTGAATTGCGGTATGCGTCTTAGTGAGCTTGTAGGGCTTAACATCAATGACTACAGCGAGGAAAACAGCACTCTGCGTCTGCTTGGTAAGGGCAACAAGGAACGTATTGTTTACTTAAATGATGCCTGCAAAACGGCGCTCAATGACTATCTGCAAGTCAGAAACCAGATAAAACCGAAATATACAGAGCACAAGAACGCCATGTTCTTCTCATCAAACCGCACACGTATCGCAAAGCGACGTGTTCAGCAGATAGTTGAGGAAAACCTCAATCTCGCAGGACTTGGCAACAAGGGCATAACTACCCACAAGCTGCGCCACACCGCCGCAACGCTTATGTATCAGCATGGCAACGTTGATACTCTCGTTTTAAAGGATATT
>CADAGC010000043.1:0-2875 GCA_902787365.1 uncultured Ruminococcus sp.
GAGGACGGCGACCCGCTTGACGTGCTGGTGCTCTGCTCGGAAACTCTTGCGCCCCTGTCGCTGGTAGACTGCTACCCCATAGGCGTTATATCAATGCTTGATAACGGCGCTGCCGATGAAAAGATAATCGCAATACCTCTTAACGACCCTACATACAATATGTATACCGATATATCACAGCTGCCTGCGCACATCTTTGATGAGATGAGCCATTTCTTCACGGTGTATAAGCAGCTTGAGGGCAAGGACACGGTGATAGACGATGTAAAGGGCGAGCAGGAGGCTGTTGATATAGTTCAGTCCTGCATGGACAGATATATCGAGTGCTACTGTAAATAATGGCAGCGGATAAAAGCTATAACGACCTTAAAAGCAGGCTTGTGCTGCGCAGTATAGGCTTTGGGCTGCTGGTGTTTTTCTGCACGCTGATAATGCTTTTTTCGACACTCTCCGTTCCTATGAGGATAGCGGACGAGGGGGCGCTCGGAAAGGCAATGCGTGGGCTTGCGTTCATTACAGCGTGTGATGTTACGGCAGGGCTTCTGGCTTTAGGGGCTGTGTATCTGTGGCTTGATACTTTTGCTATGCTTATACGCAACAAGAGATCATCTGTTAAGGTCTACAAGCTCATTCAAGACCCCTACAATCCGCACCTTAAGCCCGACAAAAAGCCTGCATTTCTGATACTTAGATATGTGCTGGGCTATACCGCAACTCTTGCTCTGGCAGGGGTGGCGGTGGTGTTTCTCTTCTGCTTTTCTCATTCGTTTATGAGCACTGCTGAGGGGGATATGGGTGTTATGCACATCACGGGCGAGTTGATGAAGGTCGCTTTAGATGACAAAGCGCAGGCCACCTGCACCGAGTATATTGAAGACTTTGCGCCGGAGGGCTATGAAGTGATGGTATTCGGCAAGATAAAAACAGGCGAGAGCCGCTATTATCTTACAACAATGGACGGCAAGAAGATACCCCTGACATCGCTTGACAAGACGGTGCTGACGAAGTTTGATGAAGCCCATAAAAGGCAGAAGAAAAGCCTTATGAAGCTTGAATACTATAAGCATTCGGGAATAGTCAAGTCATACAGCTTTATAGAAGACAGGCGTGAGATCGACAGCTTTGACAAGCCGCAGGTGGAGATAACCCTCGGTGAGGGCTTTGCCGTCACAAGGCCTGAGGATATGGAGGACTACGGCGAGATAGCCTGGGCTGTGACCCGAAACGGCGAGCTCGTTCTGCCCGATGATATTGACTATGACCGCCCCTACAGCGTGTCGGCAGCAGAATCTGCGACACTCAGACTGCTTGAAAACGGCGAGCTGTTTGATGACAGCGTAAAGGGCGAATATGCGGTGACGCTCGTTAAGGTGTTCTTATACGCAGACCCTTCGGGCAATCTGCCGCCCGATGAAGAGGCTGTGCCTATAAGCAACACAGTCACATTCACTATCGCAGGCGGCAATGATGTGATAAAGGCTCTCGGCGGCGAGAAGCTTAAGCTGAATGTCGATGAGAAGAACTTCAAGGTCACATTCCCCGAGCTGCCCGACGGCTATACCAAGTATCTTGACATTTACCTTGCAGCAGAGCTTTCGGGGGCGCTGTTAGAGCCTGTATACGGCAGCAACACAAAGACCGAGAGCTACCCCTATGAGCAAGGCAAGACCTTTGAACTGCCCATTCATTCGGCGCATTACAGGGTATATGCCTATGTGCTTGATGATGACGGCAAAGAGGCAGTCATCAGCGAGGTGACGGAGTTTGACTATATGTCAGACGAGGACAAGAAGAAAGAAGAGCAGCGCCTTAAGACGCTTGAATACTTCGAGCCTGTGATGCAGGCGCTCGAAAAGCACGACACCAAGGCGATAAAGGCGATGCTTTCAAAGGCCACGGTGGGCTACAACGGCAAGTATTTAGATGAAAAGTTAGAGAGCCTTTGTGACGTCTACAAGGGCGGCAATATCAAGAGAGATGAGATACTCTACCCGTATGTCAGCGAGTATAATGACGCCGACGGCAAATACAGCGAGCTTATGGGCGATGTGTGGCTTACCACCGACACGGGTTGCGAATACCACCTTTGGGTGCAGACCTGCCTTAAGAACGAGCGTAATAAAGATGAGATAGGCGTGACATACATCTCGCTGTCGGATAGTCTCAGCTATGATGTGGTGACGATATCCTGATTCAGTTAACAGTTTACAGGTAACAGTTGAGGTGTGCGGCGCTGCCGCACGGCTGTCTATTCGGGCTTGTTAAGACAACTAAATAAATAATAGAAAATTCTTCCTCTCCGCAGGGTGCTATTGCCTTGCGGGGAGATTTTTTGTAAGCTGTAATAATTATCTCATTTAACATAAAAAGCGTAACCTTTTTGAAATAATTGCCGCCACAAGATGTAGTGTCAGGGCAAAATAACGGGCAAAAGTAAAAAAATTAGTCAAAATACGAGAAAATGATGAAAAACCTATTGACGAATACAAGATATTGTGGTATATTTATATATGTGATAGTAATTTGACAATGCAAAGCTATATATCAGGCCGACACAATATGTTGGTATGCTGCGATTTTTCGACCGTCTGAGGGGCAAAACCCTGGGCGGGGATTTTTGCAGCGGCAGGTGTTCATAAAAATTTTACATATTACAGGTCGGTTACTACATATCGTGCAATTGTAACAAGACCGCCCCATAAATGCAGTATTGCGACGGCGGCTTTCCCCTGAATACACCCCAAAATAGGGGAAGATGAATAAATGTTCGATTGCATTTTATAAAAATATAGTGTATAATATGTGTATCGGCGGTAAAAAGTGCGAAAAAGTGGTAATGAGTGCCTAAGTCGCATAATCCAAAGCGCCGTAAGGG
>CADAGC010000043.1:2907-22481 GCA_902787365.1 uncultured Ruminococcus sp.
GCTTAAAGGAAACTTTTCCCAGACTATGGACGTCAAGGGGAGAATGAGCTTTCCGCAGAAGCTGCGTGACGAGATAGGCGACAGGTTCATCGTTACAAAGGGCATCGACGGCTGCCTGTTCGTCTATTCGCTTGAGAATTTCGAGGCTATATGCGAAAAGCTGCGTGCTATCCCGATGATAAGGGGCAGGGCGATACAGCGAAACATCATGTCATGGGCGATAGAAGTTGAGGCGGACAAGCAGGGCAGGATACTTATCCCCCAGAACCTGCGTGAGCAGGCGGGGCTTGTTAAGGATATCATCGTGTCGGGCGTTTTCGACAGATGCGAGATATGGGACAAGCAGCGCTTTGAGCAGATGAACGCCGAGGCCGATGAGGAGGAGCTTATGAAAGCTCTCGAAGGGACAGAATTCTAATGGAATTTAAGCATTTTTCGGTAATGCTTGATGAGTGCATAGAGGGGCTTGCGATAAAGCCCGAGGGCATATATGTTGACGGCACAGCAGGCGGTGCGGGTCATTCAAAGGAAATAGCGAAGCGCCTTACAACAGGCAGGCTGATAGCTATCGACCGTGACCCCGAGGCTGTAAAGACGGCGACTGAGCGCCTTGAAGGCCTTAATGCCGAGGTGGTGCTCTCAAACTATGACGAGATAAGACGTGTGCTTGATGAGCGCAGCGTTGAAGGCGCTGACGGCATACTGCTCGACCTGGGCGTTTCGTCATATCAGCTTGACAATGCACAGAGGGGCTTCAGCTACCATAACGAAGCCCCGCTCGATATGAGAATGAGCAGCAGCGGCATGAGCGCACGTGACGTTGTAAACGATTATACCGAGGAAATGCTCTCGCAGATAATTTTCAGATACGGCGAGGAAAAATTCGCAAAAAGCATAGCAAGAGGAATTGTGAAGGCAAGAGAGCAGGCGCCGATAGAAACGACCCTGCAGCTTGCAGAGATAGTAAAAAACAACGTGCCCCAAAAGGCACGGCGTGAGAAAAACCCCTGCAAAAAGACCTTTCAGGCGATACGCATAGAGGTCAACGGGGAACTGGAGCATTTATCGAACGCCCTTGATGCGGCGTTTGACTGCCTTAATGTGGGCGGCAGAATGTGTGTGATAACCTTCCACTCGCTGGAGGACAGGCTGGTAAAGCAGAGATTTTTGGAATACTGCAAGGGCTGTGAGTGCCCGCCGGATTTTCCGGTGTGCGTGTGCGGCAAGACGCCGAGGGGCAAGCTCATAAACAGAAAGCCCATTACCGCATCACAGCAGGAGCTTGACGAAAATCTTCGCTCACGCTCGGCAAAACTCAGGATAATAGAAAAACTAAAATAAAATTTGTGTAAAAATCGGAGAACGGCATACAAATAAGCCCGAAGGATAGGTGAGAAACCATGGCAAAGCAAAACTTAGCTTATAATTACGACCTTGAAGTAATAAGAGAACAGCAGTCTGAACAAAGGCGAAAGATAGCCCATGCAAGCGGCACAAAAACCTTTGACAGGGTGATAGTTGCAAGGTTCATAGCGATATTCATTGTGGCGGGCGTGCTGCTCGGGGCGATAATGTACGGCAGGGTCGAGCTTTCGTCGCTCTACAGCAGGCAGGCACAGCTTCAGGCAGAGCTTGAACAGTATGAGAACGAGAACAAGAGCTTAGAATCAGAGCTTGCGCAGAAAACAGGCCTTACCAAGGTGGAAAGCTACGCTGAGGACGAGCTGGGGCTGCAAAAGCTCAACAAAAACCAGATAGAATACATAAGAGTTGAAAAGAAGGCAGTTTCCGAGCCTGTGGCACAGGAAAACGAGAATGTATTCATGAAGGTCAAGAGGATAATGACCGAGCTTATGGAATATCTGGGCATCAAATAAAATATAATTTCTAAGAAAGTTAAGGACTTTAATGTGCTTAGCTTTCTTGTCTTATATAAAATTAAGACGCAAATTGTAGGATAGGGCAAAATGCCTTTAAAATATTTACTTTTGCCTGTTAAAATGCACAAATCACGTGAAGGGGATATATATACAAATGACCGATAAACCAACGTTTTCTATGAAAAAAAGGCTGAATATCTTTATACTTGCCTGCTTTGCGGCAGTGGTGGTGTATCTGATATACAGCATCTTCAAGGTGACGGTGAAAGACGCCAAGAAGTGGCAGGAGCTTGCAAACTCTCAGCAGCTTCAGAGCACCATTGTAAAGGCTTCAAGGGGCACGATATATGATGCGAAAAACCAGGTGCTTGCGCAAAGCTCGACGGTCTATAACGTCTATGCCGACCCTGTGATGCTCGAAGAACAGCTTAAGGCCAAGGACGAAAAGATAGAGAAGATAAAGAAAGATATCTCAGAGGAAAATGATGCCGACAAGCGTGCCGAGTATCAGAAGACCCTTGATGAGTGCAAGAGCAAAGACGAGCTTTACGAAGAGCTTGTGGCGCTGCTTTCGGAAGAACTTATGGTGGAAGCCAAGACCGTAAAGGAAAAGTGCGAAGCCAAGTCGATGTATGAGATCATCAAGAAAGAGGTCGAAAAGACCACCTGTGATAAGATAAACAAGTTCCTTTCAGACAATGAGCTTGACGGCATAAGGTGTGAGCCGACCACAAAGCGCTTCTACCCGCAGAATGAGCTTGCAGGCTCGGTGCTCGGTTATATAAATGCAGACGGCGACGGCGTTTATGGCATTGAGGCGTTCTATGACGATTACCTTTCGGGCATAGACGGGCGAAATGTCATAGCCAAGAACAGAGACGGCAAGGCGATACCCTACAAGTACAAGCAGAGCTATGATGCAAAGGACGGCGACTCTCTCGTACTCAATATCGACACGACGATTCAGCTATACCTTGAAAGTGCGCTGAGAAAGTCGGTAGATGAATTCAAACCTAAAGAGCGTGCCTGCGGCATAATAATGAACCCCAAGACGGGGCAGGTATATGCTATGGCTACCATAAAGGGCTGTGACCCCAACCACCCCACTGACGTATATGATGAGGACTATGCTGCGATACTTGCGGGAATGGACGAGAAGAGCGACAAGTACGAGAAAGAGCATATAAGAATGCTCACCAAACAATGGACGAACAAGGCAATATCCGAGCTTTACAACCCCGGCTCGGTATTCAAGGTAATAACAGGCTCGTCGGCGCTGGAGGAGAAGGTAATAACTCTTGAAGGCCCCTTCAACTGCACGGGCGTGCGCACATATTCGGGCATAGATGTTCACTGTTGGAATCAGAGAGGCCACGGCGCACAGAGCTTTGCTCAGGCGATAATCAACTCCTGCAACCCTGCGTTTATGGAGATAGGCGAGGCACTCGGCAAGGAGGGCTTCTGCAATTACTTCAAGGCATACGGCCTTACCGAAAAGACGGGCATTGACCTGCCTAACGAAGCAGACAGCATTTACTATGTTCCCGACACTATGTCAGACCTTGACCTTGCAATGTCATCATTCGGTCAGGCACACAAGATAACACCAATTCAGATGATAACATCATACGCTGCGGCGATAAACGGCGGCTATCTCGTAACACCGCAGATAGTGAGCAAGATAGTTGACGAGAGCGGCAAGATAGTCAAGGAATTTGACCCTGTTATCAAGCGTCAGGTAATATCGGAAGAAACATCAAAGGATATGCGTGACACCCTGGAATACAACGTTACGACCGAGCATTCGGGCAACTGCTACATTCAGGGCTACAAGATAGGCGGCAAGTCGGGTACATCACAGAAAATGGACGTTGACCCCACAGGTAACACCCACGTCGGCTCTTACTGCGCATTCGCACCTGCTGACGACCCGCAGGTGATAATACTTGTTATGGTTGACGAGCCACAGGGCGAGAAATACTACGGCGCACAGGTCGCAACCCCTGTATGCGTTGAAACTCTGACACAGGTGCTGCCCTACTTAGGCTTCTTCCCCGAATACACCGACGAAGAGCTTAAGGAAATACAGGTATCTGTTCCCAACGAGCAGTTCCTGCCTGTAAGTGAAGCAAAGGGCGCTATCGAGGCGTTAGGGCTTAACGTCAAGGTGGTGGGCAGCGGCGATACGGTGCTCAAGCAGTCGCCCGCAGGCGGCACGCTTGTCAAGAGCGGCACGGTGCTTCTCTACACAGACGAGACACCCGAGCAGATGTATACCGTTCCTCCGCTGACAGGTCTTAGCAAGGAAAATGCAATTGAAGCGGTAGAGAGCGCAGGGCTCAACATCTGCGTAAAGGGCAACGACTCCGACTCGGAAAAGGCGGTAGCGCTTGCTGACCAGAGCATTGAAGCAGGCAAGCAGGTTCCCGAAGGAACTATCATTTCCGTAACTATAACGGCAGTCGATGCGCTGCACGAGTAAGGAGCAGAATAAATGGGATTTTTAAATGCACTTTTTGGCAGGAAGAAAGAGGAAAAGCTGACAGCCGAGCATGAGCAGGCGGAAAAAACCGTGTACTTCCCTCTCGGGGAGTTCCATTTTGTTGATGCTGCAAACTGTGAGCCGCCCGAGTTTGGCTATGAGGGCGAGATAGAGTGGTTTGAGACGGCGGATGCCGATGACCCGTATGAAAGAATGCTCGGAGTTTATATCGACAGAGATACTGTGGATTCGCAGGGGGCTGACCTTTGCTACAGAAGGCTTGAAGAGTATGCCGCTGACAAGAGGGGCACCGAGAGAACGGTCAAGCAGGCAGCGGCGGAGTATTTTTTAAACGAGCGCAGCGATTTGTTTTTTAACAAAAGGCCAAATGATGCGGCAGAGCTTGCTGATGGCTTTGAGCTAAGATATATAAGCATATACAGAAACGGCGACACTGTTTTTTCATTGGAGCAGTATGCCTCCCTTGCGATAGAAGGAGATGTGTATGTAACATTCAGGGCTGACGGCAGCGTAAAATTTAGGTATACAGAAGGGTAAGGAGAAATTGATATGAAACTTTCACAGCTTTTGGAGGGGGTAGCGCAGACCTCCCTTCCCGATATCGGCATCACGGATATAACAAGTGACACCAGAAAGGAAATGCGCCCGGGCTTTGCATTCGTGTGCATAAAGGGCAACACCTTTGACGGGCACGAGAGCGCACAGGCTATGCTTGACAAGGGCGCCAAGGTGATAATCACCGAGCGTGACTTAGGGCTTGAAAATCAGGTGATAGTGGCTGACACGAGGGCGGCTTATATGAAGCTTTGCCTTAACTTCTTCGGCTCACCGCAGGAGAAGCTTAAGCTCATAGGCGTAACAGGCACAAACGGCAAGACAACTATCACAACAGTAACCAAGCGCATATTCGATAAGCTGGGCATAAAGGCAGGGCTTGTAGGTACTGTTTCCAACGAGATAAACGACAGAGTTATACACACCGAGCGCACGACGCCCGAGCCCTATGACCTTGCAGAGCTTTTCTCGCAGATGGTGAACGAGGGCTGCGAATACTGCGTTATGGAGGTATCATCGCAGGGCTTGGAGCAGAAGAGGCTTGAGGGCTGCCATTTCGAGGTGGGTGCGTTTACCAATCTCACGCAGGATCACCTTGATGTTCACGGCAGCATGGAAAATTATTATAATGCCAAGAAGATACTTTTTTCGCTTTCCGACAAGGCTATAATAAACATAGACGATGACTACGGCAAGAGATATTTTGACGAGATCGATATTCCCAAAAAGACCCTTTCGGTAAGGGGCAAGGCTGATTTCTACGCCGAGAACATAAGGCTCACAGCTCACGGGCTGGAGTATGACTTTAACGACGGCAAGGTTACGCTGCCCGTTAAGTTTGCGATGCCTGGAATGTTCAACGCTTCAAACTCACTGACAGTTATTGCGATATTCGAGGCGCTGGGCTTTGATGTTACAAAGATAGTGCCTATGATAGCACAGGTAGAGGGCGTAAGGGGCAGAGTTGAGGTAGTGCCCACGGGCAGAGACTTCACGGTGATATGCGACTATGCGCACACACCCGATGCGCTTGTAAACGTGCTTTCGACTATCAAGGAGTGTTCATCGGGCACGCTTAAGTGCCTTTTCGGCTGCGGCGGCAACAGAGATGCGAAGAAGCGCCCGCTCATGGCTAAGGCTGCGGCGGAGTATGCTGATTTTCTGATTGTTACTTCCGACAACCCCAGAAACGAAGACCCCGAGCTGATAATCAAGGACATTCTCCCCGGATTAGAGGGGACTGACAAGCCCTACATCACCATAACCGACAGGCGTGAGGCCATTCACTGGGCTGTAAAGAACGCCAAAAGCGGCGACATCATAGTTCTTGCAGGCAAGGGGCACGAGGATTATCAGATACTTGCAGGCATGAAGAAGATACATTTTGACGAGCGTGAGGTAGTAGCCGAAGCGCTGGCAGAACTTTAATTCAGGTAACAGGTAATGTGGCGACTGCGCCGCAGATATGCCCATTCGGGCGAGGATTTCTTACCTCTTACCTCTCGATTCTTATATTAACGGAGAGGACGGTAAAAACCAATGGTTAATATGACATTAAAGGAAATAGTTGAGGTAGTTGACGGAAGCTTTGGTTATCCGTCTGACACCGAGGTGTCGAGCGTTTGCACCGACACAAGGGCGATAAAGGCAGGCTGCGTGTTCATAGCCTTAAAGGGCGAGAACTTTGACGGCCACGACTTTGCGGCAAAGGCAACAGAGCTCGGCGCCGAGGCGGTAATAACCGAACGCCCGATAGAGAACGCCAAGTGCATAGTCGTTGACTCAACAAGGCGTGCGCTGTTAAATCTTGCCTGCCACTACAGGAACAAGTTTAAGATACCCCTTGTGGGTGTTACGGGAAGTGTGGGCAAGACATCTACCAAAGAGATGATAGCAAGCGTGCTCTCGCAAGGCTTCAAGACCCTTAAGACCGAGGGCAACCACAACAACGAGATAGGCCTGCCGCTGACACTTTTCGGCATTGAGCAGGATACACAGGCGGCAGTTATAGAAATGGGCATGAATCACTTCGGCGAGATATCACGCCTTACAATGTGCGCCTGCCCGACACTCGCTGTGATAACCAACATAGGCTTTTCGCACATAGAGAACTTAGGCTCGCAGGAGGGCATACTCAAAGCCAAAATGGAGATACTTGACGGCTGTCCGACAGATTCGCCGCTGATAGTCAACGGCGACGACAAGCTGCTTGCAAACGTAACGCCCCGTGGCGGCAGGCGAGTGGTAACATACTCTCTCTCGAAAAAGAGCTGTGATGTCTATGCTTCAAACATAAAGACAGACGGCGGCGTGATAACACTTGACATAAACAGCAAGGCGGGCGTTACACCCGTTACCATAAACTGCTACGGCGAGCACAACATAAAGAACGCACTAGCGGCCTTTGCGGTGGGCTTGGAGCTTGGCATGAGCGCTGACGACATGGCAAAGGGCATAGCTGCATTCAAGCCCGACGGTATGAGGCAGAACATTCAGCAGAGAAACGGCATGACGCTTATAATCGACTGCTACAACGCAGCACCCGACTCTATGAAAGCGGGCATATCCGTGCTTTCACAGGTAGAAGTAGGCGAGGGCGGCAGGAGGATAGCTGTCGTAGCTGATATGCTCGAAATGGGCAAAATGGCGCCCAAGCTGCACAAAATGGTAGGCGAGGCGCTCGGCAGCAGCACGACTGATATGATATTCTGCTTTGGCGACAACTCGAAATACTACATAGAGGGCGCTGTAAAGAAAGGCTTTGACAAGGAAAAATGCTTCCACTTTGAAACGAGGGAGGAGCTTGCAAAGGCTCTCAAAGCAGAGGCCAAGGCTGGCGACGCTGTATGGTTCAAGGGCAGCCGTGGCATGAAGCTTGAAGAAGTAGTAGATGCATTATAACGAGCTGACGCCCTTCGGGGGCGTGCTTATGGCGCTGTGCTTTATCCTGAGCCTGAGTGCGGGGATAATGCTCATACCGATATTTCGCTTTTACAAGACGGGGATATACAAGCCCCACATAGGCGACAGAATGAGGGGCGACGACTCGTCGCCACGCTTTGGCGGAGCTTTGATGATGATAGGGCTGTTAGCAGGCGGCGCAGGTAGTATCGCCATACTCTCGGCGAGAGGCGGCTTTGACTCCTCACCGCAGAAGACCCTCTCGGCGGCACTTGTTTACATATTCTTAGCCTTTGCGGCGGGCTTTTTGCAGGATTACATAAAGCAGAAGCTCAACCGCCCTGCTGGGGTCAAGGGTTCGCTTTTGTTTTTATACCTTTGGGGGCTGTCGGTCGGCTTTCTGATAGCTCTGCGCTTTATAAGCGGTGTCACGGGCGAGGTGCTTCTGCCTTTCAGGTGGGGGTATCTGAGCTTCGGGCTGTTTTACTACCCTGTTATCGGGCTTGTTATGACGCTTATTATATATGCATTTCGCATACACGACAGCTTCGGCGGCGTTGAGGAGAACTGCTGCGAGGGGCTTATGGGAACGACAGTCATACTGCTGTCGCTTTTCTTTGCGGTGATGAGCGAGGGCGGCTGCTCTATGCTCGGCTACATAACCGCAGGCTCGGCGGCGGGGCTTATGATATGGAGCATCTACCCTGCGAAGATATATTTCGGCGAAAGCGGTCAGCTGCTCTGCGGGGCGGCGATTTGTACAATGTGTATAATATCAAAACTCGAATTGCTCTTGATATTTGTTCCGCTTTCTGCTATAATAGATATGTTGAGCACTTTTATAAGATACATTTACTACAGGCGCACTAAAAGCGTGCTGCTTTTGGGCGGCAGTCTTCATGCACACCTTAAGGCTAAGGGCATGAGCGACATACGTGTGATACTGTGGTCGCTGCCTTTGACGCTTGGCGGCATAGCTGCGGGGGTAATGTTTATCCTCTACAGCAGGAATGTATTGAGCTGACGGGGGTTTTCCTAACTTAAAGATAACATGAAAAATAAAATCGGTCAATCGGCAAATGGAACGAATTTTCGACAGACCGATATGCAACAAATATACAGATGATATGAAAGGACGGTGTGTTTTTTGTCGATAAAAGATGTCAAGCGTATGCGTGACGGAGGCCTTGTTTACGAGCGCAAGGGCTTTAGTGTCAAAAAGCATACCGAGATAGAGGTAGGCTCAGTCAAGAACATAGCCACCGAGAGGAACGTTTTCTCGATAAAGCCCGTATTTTCAAAGGTCGACAGGCCGTTTCTGATACTGGTGCTGGTGCTTCTGGGCTTTGGGCTTATAATGATGTTCTCGGCCAGCTATGCGTGGGGTCTTGAACAGGGCGACGGCTATTTTTACATAAAAAAGCAGGCGATATTCGCAGTGATCGGTCTTGGCGTGATGTGGTTCGCATCTATCGTCGATTATCACAACTATCTTAACACCAAGGTGGCGTTCGGTTTTTTTGCGCTTATGTGTCTTTTGACGCTATACACGGCTATTGCGGGCACGGCGACGGCTGATGCTTCAAGATGGATAGTTATCGGGTCGTTCCGCTTCCAGCCGTCAGAGCTTTTGAAGATATCGCTCATTATAGTTTTTGCATACACGGGTGCGGTCAACTTCCCGAGATTTACAAGCTGGAAGTATTCTACCATACCGTTTGCCGTATACCTCGGCACGGCAGCGTTCCTGCTTGCTTTACAGAGGCACATTTCGGCGGTATTGCTCATAACCATACTGGGTCTTTCACTTATGCTGATAAGCGGTGTGCCGCTGAAGACTTATGTGAAATTCATACTTATTCTTGTGGCGCTTGGCGTGATCGCCGGTGCGGTTATGTATTTCGCTAAGGGAAGCTTTTCCTACATATCCGACAGAATCGCAGGCTGGCGTGACCCTATGTCTGACGTAGAGGGCACGACCCACCAGACCTACAACGCCCTGCTGGCTATCGGCTCGGGCGGCATATTCGGACTGGGCTTCGGTGAATCAAGGCAGAAATACCTCTACCTCTCGGAATCACAGAACGACTTTATATTTGCCATAGTATGTGAGGAGTTTGGGCTTATCGGCGCTATTGTGGTGATACTGCTCTTCTCGCTTCTGATAGTTCATGGCTTCTACATAGCATCACGAGCCAAGGACAGGTTCGGTATGCTGCTTGCGGCGGGCATTACGATACAGATAGGCTCACAGGCGCTTCTGAATATGATGGTTGCCTGCAACGCCTTCCCGAACACGGGCATTTCGCTGCCGTTTTTCAGCTACGGCGGCACGGCGCTTATCATAACGCTTGGCGAGATAGGGATACTGCTTAATGTTTCCCGTCAGGCGAGGACGAAGAAGAAAAGGTAACTGCGATAAATGCTCTTATGATGTGTCCCGCTATGCGGGGCATATCTTAATGTCACAGAAAATATCAAAAACACAAGAAAAAATATCAAAAACTTAAGTGAAATTTTTAAGGAAAAGTAAAATTTACAAAGCGGTCTTGAAAGATTTACAAGGGCGGGTAGCAATTTTTACAAGATAGTACTATAGTTAATATAAATATACAGAGCGAAAAGAATAAGAGGGTGCTTAAAATGCTTAAAGTACTGCTTGCGGGCGGAGGTACTGCGGGGCACATAAATCCTGCGCTGGCAATAGCCGAGATAATAAAAGAACACAGACCCGATGCTGAGTTTGCCTTTGCGGGCAACCCGAAAAAGCTCGAGGCTACCATAATCCCCAAGGCGGGTTATCGCTTTGAGGGGATAAATGTTGAGGGCATACAGCGAAAGCTGACCCCCGAGAACATAAAGAAGAACATTCACGCTATCGGCTGCCTTATGAAAACAGGGCCGAGGGCGAAGCAGATAATAAAGGACTTTAAGCCTGACCTCGTGATAGGTACGGGCGGTTACGTGTCGGGGCCGGTGCTGAGAAAGGCACAGCAGATGGGCATTCCCACGGCACTTCACGAAGCGAATGCCTTTGCGGGCGTTACCACAAAGCTGCTCTCAAAAAAGGCTGACGCCATAATGCTCACAGTTAAGGACACGAAAAATCTTGACCCTGCCGTTATGAGCAAGGTGACGGTGACGGGCTTGCCTGTTAGAAAGGCCTTTGACGCTATGACTAAGGCGCAGGCAAAGGAAAAGTTAGGCTTTGCACAGGACGAAGTGTGCGTGCTCTCCTGCGGGGGAAGCCTTGGCGCACAGACGATAAACGAGAGCGTATTGAAGCTTCTCAAATGGTATGAGGACAACGGCATAGTTGTAAACCACATACACTCCTACGGCACCTATGCAGGGTATAAGGATTACCCTGAGAGGATAAAGGCGCTGGGGATAGACTATGAAAACGACAAAAGACGCCTTATAAGCGATTATATAAATATGCCCGTATGCATGGCGGCGGCTGACCTTGTGATAACAAGGTGCGGCGCATCGACGCTTATCGAGCTTGAAGCCATAGGCAGGGGCGCTGTGCTGATACCCTCGCCCCATGTGGCGGAAAACCACCAGTACCACAACGGCATGGTGCTCGAGCGTGCGGGTGCAGGCAAGGTAATTGAAGAAAAAGACCTGACGGACGAGCTGTTCATCGATACCGTGGGCGGTCTTATCCGTGATAAGGAAAAGCTCGATGAGCTTGGAAGAAACTGCGCATCACTTTATATAAAAGATACAAATGACAGAATATGGGGAGTGCTGGAAAAGCTTATAAAATAAAGCAGCCGGCAATGAATATAAAATGGCTTGGCAGAGGGATAGGTCAAAGTCAGATTTAGGAGTAAAAACTTATGGCAAAAAAGAACCCTTCAATGGGCGGGCTTGAAATGCCCACCGGAATGGACGTAAATCAGGAGCTTGGCAGACAGCTCATAGGCGACAGCTTCGGCAAGGATGCGAGCCGCATAACCAACCAGGTGAATATGCTCGCAAACAGCAGCTTTGCCAGCGCATCGAGCAAGTATTCGGGCATAGAGAAGATAGACAACCTCGCTAACGCTAAGGCAAAGGCCAAGCACGAGGAAGATGTTGACTTTATGAAGAGCATCGCCAAAAAGCCCGTGGCCGTCAGAAAAACTATAGACAACAAGCCGGGCCCCAAGGTCAAGATAGGCAGCAGATATATCCCCTTAGGGAAGTTTATTGCCGTATGCCTGATAATCGTGGGCGTGCTGGCTTCGTTTGCGTTGTTTGTTCCGCCGATATTCCTCACCAATATAGGTGACTCGTATGTGGGCGACAGGAACATCTTTGCGACCAAGAGCATAAACGAGCTGAGAGTTGAGTATGCGGACAAGTACTCAATGGAGGACAACAACGCCCTCAAATCGGAAAGAGCCGAGAACTACAGAGAGGTATTTGTAAAGTTCGATGCAATAAATATGTCGGTATTCCAGACGAAAGTGCCCCAGTTCAAGCTTTTGGCGAGCCAGTCAAAGAGCCCCGACAGGATAGTATATGTGGGTGCTGAAAACCCTCACGCAACGATGCAGCCTTTCTCAAAGACAGAGATAACCGTAAAGGTGCTCATAAATGTTGAGGATATGACAGATTCCGATTTCAGGGATCTTTTACAGGGAATGGTGTTCTGCACCGTTGATATGGACAGAAAGGTATCAAAATCCGTCTCCTGCCCCTGCATACCCGCAGCTATTTTCGTATCGGACGATTTAGTGCTGACGATAAACTGATTCTTTAAATAAAGGCTTTCACCTATTCTGAGCCTTTTGCATATTATGACTTCGTACCACGCTTTTTGGGAAAGAAGGAAATGATATGCAGGGTTTTGTGATAGAGGGAGGAACCGAGCTTAAGGGCGAGATAATGACCTCAGGCTCTAAAAATGCGGCGCTGCCGATAATGGCGGCCTGCCTGCTGGTAAACGGCGAGGTAAGGCTTGACGGCTGCCCGTGCCTTAGTGATGTCTATTCATCGGTAAGGATACTTTCCTGCCTTGGGTGCAGGTGCGAGCTAAGGGGCGGGGTGCTTACGGCAGATGCCAAAGCGCCGACGTCTGATTATATTCCCGACAGGCTGATGAGGCTTATGCGCTCGTCGTCGCTCTATCTCGGGGCTTGCATAGGCAGGCTTGGGAGCTGCACGCTTTCCTACCCGGGCGGGTGCGAGCTTGGCGCAAGGCCGATAGACCTGCATTTAGCCGCCCTTGAAAAAATGGGCGTGCATATAAACGAGAGCCGTGGTGTTCTTGAGTGTTCCTGCCCGAACGGGCTGCACGGGGCGGGCGTAAGCCTTTCGTTCCCCTCTGTGGGTGCGACCGAGAATGTTATGCTTGCAGCGGCGCTTGCAAAGGGCGAAACGGTGATATACAACGCCGCAAGAGAGCCTGAGATAGCAGACCTTGCAAGGTTTCTGCGCTGCTGTGGGGCGAATATCACGGGCGAGGGAACGAGCGTTATAAGGATAAGCGGCGTCAAGGCGCTTCACGGCTGCGAATACAAGGTCATGCCCGACAGGATAGTTGCTGCTACATATCTGTGTACTGCGGCACTTGCGGGCGGCGAGCTTATGGTGACAAATTCGAGAGCCTGCGAGCTTAGGCCTGTGATAGACGTTCTCTGCGAAGCGGGGTGCGACATCTACGGCTATGATGACAGGATATATATAAGCAGAAAACGGCCGCTTAAGGCTGTTAAGACAATAAGAACGATGCCCTACCCGGGCTTCCCGACTGATGCGCAGCCGCTGATAACGGCGGTGCTTGCAAGGGCGAGGGGCGTGAGCGTCGTGGCAGAGAATATTTTCGAGAACCGTTTCAGAGCCAACCCCGAGCTTGTGCGCATGGGGGCGAGGATAAGAACGGAAGGCAGGATAGCCGTTATCGAGGGCACGGATAGGCTTTACGGCGCCCGTGTAATGGCATCAGACCTGCGTGCAGGTGCGGCGCTTACAGCGGCGGCGGTGTCGGCGCAGGGGATAACCGAGCTTGGAGGCATAGAATACATCGACAGGGGCTATGAGCGGCTTGAAAAGGCGCTTTCATCTGTCGGGGCGAGGATAACGAGAACGAAGATATAATAATGCATAATTGAGGTATCGCCCTACGGGCGATGAATGCCCATTCGGGCGTGTGAAAACAGGGGAGAGAAAATGAAAAAGAGAAAGAATGTCAGAGCTGCTGATGTTATCGCATCAAGCGGCGGAAGAAAGCATCATAAAAAGCGGCGGCGCTTCAAGCTTGACATACCGCCGAGGATAGTTTATGCTTTTGGTATAACTGCGGCGCTGGTAATAGTCGTGATAATGTCATTCACGCTGTTTTTCAACGTAAAGCAGGCAGACATACAGGGCTGCGAGCTATACACCTACGACCAGGTGCTGCTGATGAGCGGTGTAAACAACAACACCAATCTTTTGAGAATGAACACAGACGTTATCGAAAACAGGCTTGTAAAGGGGCTGCCCTATATCGAGGAGGCAAAGGTGACAAAGCGCTACCCCGACTCGATAGATATAGAGCTTGTGCCCGCAAAGCAAAAGGCAAACCTTGACGATGACGGCAGATATATAGTGATATCGTCGCAGGGCATAGTGCTTGAGACTGACAGAAAGACACCCGTTGCAGGGCTGCCGATAATAAAGGGCTTTGAGCCTGAAAACGGCCTTAACCCCGGTGACGAGCTAAAGAGCAAGGATAACCTTAAAGCCAAGATAGTCAAGACGTTGCTCGATTCTATCGACAAGCTGCAATTTGACAAGATAGGCGAGATAGACCTTACCGACAGAACTGATATAGTGCTCAGATATGACGACAGGCTGGATATCTACATCGGCTCTTCATATGATATGGAGTATAAGCTTGAGGATATGAAGCTTGTCATAGACAAGGGGCTTATAAGCTCATTTAAGGGTATGCTTCGCTACACGGGGCAGGACAGCGGCATAATGGCAAGAAGCGAGGACGCAGTCAACAGCCGTGACGAGGCAAGAAAGAAACGCAAGGCCAACGAAAAGGACTCTGATAAAAAGCAGACCGGCGAGGACACCGAACAGGGCGATACACAGCAGGTCGGCGATGACGGCGGCGAGGGCTATGATGATGGTCAGGGCGAATATGACCCTGCGCAGACAGATGCACCCGTGACCACCGCATCGCCCGAGACAACACCGCCTCCGCCTGAAACGACCACCTGGGCAGGCTGGTGATCATATTATTCGGCTGTCAAGAAAAGAATCTTACAGCCAAATCTGTATGAATTATATCAAAATTGCCTAAATTTGTACGAAATTAGGGATAGTTAATTGACAATTCACTAAAAATTTAAAATGATTTAATAAAAGTACTTGAAACTTTCGGGATTTTATGTTAATATAATAATGTATCATTTTATGCAATTAAAGAAATACGCCGTGCGCCCTCCTGCGTAAAGCTATGGGCTTGACGGCTGAAACGGAGGATGTTTAATATGTCATACGAGTATGTTGAGGCACCGGTTGAGGGCGCAAGGATCAAGGTAATAGGTGTCGGCGGCGGCGGCGGCAACGCACTTAACTGTATCGCAGGCGAGGGCATCGTTGGTAATGTTGAGTACATAGCTATCAACACCGATGTTCAGGCTCTTAAGGCTTCAAAGGCTACAGAGAAGATAGCTATAGGCCAGAAGCTCACACACGGCCTTGGCGCAGGCGCTAAGCCCGAGGTGGGCGAGGCTTCCGCACAGGAGAGCAAGGAAGAGATCTCCAAGGTGATCGAGGATGCCGATATGGTATTCATCACAGCAGGTATGGGCGGCGGCACAGGTACAGGCGCAGCTCCCGTTGTTGCACAGATCTCACAGGAACTCGGCAAGCTCACAGTTGCTGTAGTTACAAAGCCCTTCAAGTTTGAAGGCCCCAAGAAGATGGAAAAGGCTGAAATGGGTATCGCAAACCTCTTAGAGCACGTTGACGCTCTTATCGTTATACCCAACCAGAACCTTCTCTCAGGCGCTCAGAAGCTCACTATGAGAGAGTCATATTCTCTTGCTGATAACGTGCTCAAGACTGACGTTATATCAATAGCTGAGATAATTACAAGACATGACGAGATAAACGTTGACTTTGCCGACGTTACAACTATCATAAAGAACGCAGGCTACGCTCACATGGCTATCGGCCACGGCGCAGGCAAGGACAAGGTGCAGGAGGCTGTATCTCAGGTACTCTCCAGCGAGCTGCTTGAAACATCTATCGCAGGCGCTAAGAGACTTCTCGTTAACATCACAATGAGCGAGGATATCGTAACAGACGAGATCGACGAGCTGACAGAAGCTCTTACACAGGCTGCTGACGAGAACGCAGAGATAATCTTCGGCAACGGCTATGACCCCGATGCTAAGGACGAGATATTCGTAACAGTTATCGCTGCTGATTTTGACGGCGCTGCACAGAGAAAGGCAGAGGCTATCGCAAAGGCTCCCGAGGCTGCAAAGAGGGCAAGCTTTTCATCTAACTTCAAGCAGACCCCCAAGGATGTAAAGGCTGATGCTGATGCACGCTTCAAGGCAGGCGTAAAGGCTGCTGACAATACAGATTACTATAACGACATATTCAATATTTTCAAGAATAAATAATAAAAAAGCTTGAAAAATAGTGTGAGATATAGTATAATATATATGTATAAAAATTAAGGGAGGAAAGTTCAATGTCAAGCAACGGTTATTTAAAGACTGTCAGAGTGGGCGGCTTTGATAAGCAGGACGTTCTTGCTTATGTAGACGAGCTCAACTCAAAGATCTATAAACTCGAGGGTCAGGTAAAGGATCTGACCGAGACTAACGAAAGACTCGAGGCTGAGGCAGGCGGCGCTGCACACGCAGAGTTTGAGGAAAAGGCCGAGTATGAAAAGAAGATAGAGGAGAGCAAGTCGAAGATCGCAGAGCTCCAGTCTTCCGCTGATACAATGAAGCTTCAGATAGCTGACTATGAACAGCAGATACAGGAAAAGGAAGCCGAGATAGAGAGAATGAAGGGCGAGGCTGAGGAGCTTCAGGAGAAGCTTGAGCAGGCTGAGCAGAACGCAAGCAACGCTTCTGCAACAGTTGCACCGCAGTTCGACCTCGGCTCGGTATTCATCGAGGCACAGAATACAGCTAACAAGATAGTAACAGAGGCCAAGAAGGCTGCAAAGCAGGCTGAGGACGAGGCACAGGCACTCGCAGCACAGATAGTTGACGATGCTAACGCACAGGCTGAAAAGACTGTAGCAGACGCACAGGCAGAGGCAGAGGCTACTCTTGAAACAGCAAAGAGCTCATCTGATGCTATGGTATCCACAGCACAGGCTGAGGCTGAGGCTATGACAACACAGGCAAGAGGCGAGGCTGACAGAACAGTCGGCGAGGCTAAGGTAAAGGCTGAGAAGATGATAACAGACGCTCACAACGAGGCTACTATCATCAGAGAGAAGTCTTCCGGTCTCAGAGAGAGCGTAAGAACTGAGTACACCAAGCTCAGCGAGAACGTTCAGCAGCTCATCACAACACTTAACGATCTTTACGGCTCGAGCATTGGTTCTGTAAACCAGGCAAGAGATCTCATCGACGAGGGTCTTGAACTTGTAGAAGGTAACCCGGATTTTAATGAGAGTGTGAAAGGAAGTGATGTAAGCGCCGAGGAACAGCAAAGCAGCGGGAATTCTGAGGAAGACCTTATGGCACAGCTGGCTGACATGGCAAACGAAGCAATGGGAAACTTGAACTGATATGAACGAGATCATTGAAATTAAGACCGAGGAGCTTAAGGCAAGAAGCGGGGAATTCCATGCGGGTGACAAGCTTCTGCTGACAGGCACCGTTTACACCGCAAGAGATGCGGCGCACAAGAGATTTATGGCGCTGCTCGACGAGGGCAAAGAACTGCCTTTCGACATAGATAATGCGGTAATATATTACGCAGGCCCTACACCTGCGCCCGAGGGCAGACCGATAGGCTCATGCGGGCCGACGACTTCGGGCAGAATGGACAGATTTGCACCGAGGCTGCTCGATTTAGGCTTAGGCGCTATGGTAGGAAAAGGCGAGAGGTCGCAGGAGGTAAGAGATGCTATTGTTAGAAACAAGGCACTTTACCTGTGTGCGGTAGGCGGTGCGGGTGCACTTGCCTGCAACTGCATAAAGTCCTGCGAGGTGATAGCCTTTGAAGACTTAGGCTGCGAGAGCGTTAAAAGGCTTTACGTCGAGCGCTTTCCGCTGGTAGTCGCAGACGACCCCTTTGGCGGAGACATCTTCTCCGAGGGCAGGGCGAAATACAAGAAATAACATCAAAGCGCTTTCCGTGAGGAGGGCGCTTTTTTGTTGTGGGGTTAGGGTATAAGAAAACCGCCTTGTTAGGGCGGTTTAATCGCTATTCTGTTCTTGCCAAACATTGGGGTTTATTTCTTGTTTGTCTATGAATATAAAGGGTATCACCACATTTGTTACAAATGAATTCATTTTGAATACTAAGCGGAATACTGGCAAATTTAGGCGTTAAGACTCCTTTTTTACACTTATCGCAAATCATTTCTTCACCAGATAAAAGTTCCTTGATTCTGTTCCCGCTAAAAACCATATAAATCTCCCTCCGGTAAATGTGAATACTCTGCCTTTACAAAATCTACTATTTCTTGTATCTCAGCATTACTGATTTTACCATTATTCTTATGCATCAGTTCCATAAGATAACAGTTTATTTCGCTTTCCTGTGTGCCAGACCAATTAAAACGTTTGTGAGATACTTCATGAATAATAGTTGACGCAAGCTCGTACTCATCATAATTATAAAGAGCATACAAGTTTATATTTCTCCCTTTAATAGAACCTGCTACCCCGTCTGAATCATAGTTATAATATATTGAAACCGTTAATCCGTTATCATCAAAATATTCTACAGTTTCTCTACCCACAAAAGAGTTGTCTAATATTTTATCAACTTTTCCATGTCAAAAGCGCTGCTACCCTCCATATAAAAGTCAACAGTTCTATCACTAATCTTTTTGTTAATTATACCACTTTCCCCCGATTTGTCAAGCACCTTTTTATGCTCATTCTGCCATTCCTCAAAGCTCTGCTCACCCAGCTTTGGCGAATACGTCACCTTGTCGCCCTCAAAGCCCTTGACAGCTGATACAAGAGGGCGTGATGAATAACTGAATGATAAGTATATTTTTTATTAAATCACTTGATTTTTGTAGAAAATAGGGTTATAATAGAAATAGTATAAAGAAACGGAGGAATAACAATGGCATTTGAAGTGACAAAAGAAACGATAATCGGTGACATCTTAGACCAGGACGCAAGCACAGAGCCTTATTTCCTTGAAATGGGTATGCATTGCCTTTTCTGCCCCTCGTCAAGAGGTGAGACTATCGAAGAGGCCTGCATGGTACACGGCGTTGACCCCGAGCAGCTCGTAAACAATCTCAATGCGCATTTTGCGGGTTAAGTCAGACTAACAATCCCCCGATACTTTAAGATAGTATCGGGGAGATTTTATAAATGAGGGAAATATGAGTATATTAAACGACAAAAGACTTCTGCTGTGTGCATCGTTCGTTAGCGGCAGGGTGGCGGCCGATATAGGCACAGACCACGGATATCTGCCCGCTTACCTCATAACAGAGGGCATATGCGAGCGCTGCGTAGCTGCTGACATAAATGAAAAACCCCTTGCAAGTGCTAAGAAAACTGCGGCAGAGCATGGGC
>CADAGC010000044.1 GCA_902787365.1 uncultured Ruminococcus sp.
TTTTGAAAAAGGGTTCTCCCTCAAACTCCCTTCCTAAAACTTCTGTTTTTGTTTTTGCGTGGGATAGCGAAAACTTTTAAAGTTTCAGCTGTCCCACGCATTTTGATATGTCGGGACAGCACAGCTATCCCACGCAAAAACAAGATAAAAGTCTTTGGAAAGGGGGCTGGGGAAGAACCTTTCTTCAGAAAGGTTTTCCCCAGTGATCGTCATAAATATTCTATACCCGTACCTGTCTTAATGGCGGGGGGTATCCGTTTTGTTGTCAGTCTACTACCATATCATCATAGTAAACATCATAATCTCTTGCGAAGCGCTCGGGTGCGATGGCTTTGAGGTTTTCTTCGTCTATCTTCTCAAAGGTCTTGGCGTTTACCGAAACAACGCCTGTGGTGTTAAAGAGATAGTAAACATCATCAATGTATACAGCCCTTAAGAAATCGCTGTAGAGGTCGTCGTAGTAGTTCTCACCCTGGTGCTCCTCGGTGTACTGGAAGACGTCTACTTCGTTTTTGTATTCGCCTATAAGCTCTAAGCCCTTGCCGTCGGTGTAGCTGTAGAACTTGTAGCCTGTGGTGTAGAGGTCTACCTTTTCATCGTCTGTGGCATCTCTGTAATAGTAGGTGTATTTCTCCTCGGTGTAGGGGAATGCTATGATGTTTCTGTCAGCATCTATCAGAAGCGCCTTTTCATCATAGGTCGCAGTGCTTGAAATGTAGTGAGCTATGTTGTCTGTGTGCTCGTTATATTCAAACTCTGCCTTGTCAAGCTCCTTGACGTTGTTCGGGTCTGAGTTGTCATAGACCGAGAGCTTGATGCCTGTTACACGGCCGTGCTCTTCCTCTGCTGTGTTGCCGAAGCCTACTAATCTGCCCTGTGTAAAGGCTCTCATGTGTGTCGAGAAGCCGGGCATCTTAAGCTCGCTTACTATCGTGGGCTTTGCAGGGTCGCTAAGGTCGATAGCAAAGAGCGGGTCGGTCTGCATGAATGTTACGATGTATGCATAGTTGTCCTTGAATGTCACGCTCTTTATTACCTCGCCGTCACCGAAGTTGTCGCTCTTGCCGAGAACTTCAAGCTTGCTGTCAAGGGTGTAGAGGTAGTTGTTGTAATGCATCTTGTACTCTGCGTCGTCATAGTAGCTCTCGTTGACTGCAACGCTTACTACATTGTTGTTGTAGTTTACCGAGAATCTGTCGTTTACACGGCCTTCGAGAACTGTGCTCGCCATAGGTGCGAGTGCGCCGTTTGATGTGTCAAACATTGTCAGGCGTGTGAAGCTCTTCCAGGTGCCGTCTACCTCGTCAGAGTAGCTGCCTAAGAGTATGAGCCTGTCGGCTGACTGGTATATCTCGTGAGTGTAGCCGAGTGATGACTTGATGCTCACGGGGCGGCACATATCCTTGGTGTCGATAAGCGATACTGTGGTGTAGCCGAGGTTTTCTTTTACATCTTCTGTGGGCACGAATATATCGCCCGAGCTTACATAGTGCTTCTCGCCGTTTACCTTGTATACGGGGGCAAATTCGGGCACGCCTGTTTTCTCGTAATTATCGTTGTCACGGTAATGAACATTCTGTATTGCCGTAAGATAAAGCTTGCCGTCTACCATTCTTGAATTTGAGTATGTGCCCTGTATCGAATACTTGCCTGTTATCTTTATGTCGTCAATGTTATTAACATCAAGGTCTACGACATAGCAGGTAGGCTCGTAAATGGGGCGCACCTCCTTGAAGTTGGAATCCTCGTCCTCGTCATAATGCCACGAGTAGTAATAGCCTGCTGTGCTTTGCAGAACAACTGTCAGCGTGCCGCCGTCAAGATACATCTCACGGGCTGTGTAGCCGCCGAAATCCTCGCTGCAAAGCTTTGTAAAGTCTATCAGCTGACCTTTCATGCTGCCGCCCTCGCAGTCTATGGCGAACACACAGCTGCCTGCGAGGTAGAATATGTTCTCGCCATTGGTCTTTACTATGTCGGCCTCGTCAACGCCTGCTTCCTGATTGTAGGTCTGCGAATAATCGTGGCTGCCGTCGTCGTTTGCTGCCGCTGCATCGCTGCTCTTGCCCTTTGTGGCTTCGGGCTCTGCCTCTTCGTCGGCAACTGCTTCATTTGTTTCAAGCTCGCCGATATTGTCTCTGAAGTTGTAGCTGCGGTCTTTGAAGTTTTCCTTTATATACTCGTTAAGTTCATCATAGTTCATCGACTTGAGGCCTGCAAGCTCTACCGACTTTGTGTCGTCAAACTCTGTGCCGTCTTCCGACTTGCCGCTTTTTATCACCTGCGAGCTGTCATCAGCGCTGCTGTCCTTGTCGCTGCTTGACGATGAAGAAGACGATGAAGTGGTCTTGATAGGGCTGTCTTTCTTGTCAAAATAGCCCGTGCCGTAGAGATAGCCTGCCGTGCCGCCTGCTATTATCGCAAAGGCTGCGGCTGCGCTTATCATTCTCTTGCGAAGCGATATCTTGCTGCGCTGGGCGGCGTATATCTTCTTTTCGATGTTCTCGGGGCTTATGCTCTCGGGAACGGGAGAGGTCTCTCTGAGCTTATCTGTAAATTCATTCTTCTGCATACCTATTCCTCCTCGTCTGACATATCGTTAAGAAGTGCCCTTAGCTTTTGCTTTGCTCTTGCGATGTGTGAACGGACTGTCGAATGAGCGATGCCCGTTAGTTTTGTTATCTCCTCACCTTTGTACCCGCCGATGTAGCTGAGAGTTATGCACTCTCTTTCTGCGTCGGAAAGCTGCCCGAGGGCGTCCATTATCTCGACCCCCTCAAATTCGCTGCTGTATGCGGCTATCTCGGTATCATCGGTGCTTTGCTGCTGCCTTGCAGCTATGTATTCTTTCTGTTTAAGCTTGATCTTGGTTATGAGTATCTTAAATATCCAGCCCCCAAATGCGCCCTCGTCTTTAAGCTTCTTGATGCCTGCGAATGCGTCGAGTGCTGTGTCCTGTACGCAGTCGGCAGCGTCGTCTTCGTTGCCGAGGTTTGAAAGGGCATAGTAATACATTTCCTCATAGACCTGTCTGTAAAGCTCTGCAAAAGCCTTTGTGTCACCCTTTGCCGCCCGTAAAACGAGCGAGCTGTCAGTTTTTGTTTTCATTATTTTTCTCCCGGAAGATGATTTTGTTACTCAAACGCCGTTTTCATATAATAGGTGTGCAGAAAATGCCGGAATGTTGCGCGTTCATAATTCTTTTACAATTAGAGATAAGAGACAGAAGACAGAGATAAGATAATAGCGACAGGGCAGGGAATATCTTTCCTTAAGTCTATGGTAACACGTTTTTTATGATAATGCAATAGGCGAATAAAACAAAGTTTCGATAAGTGGATATGCAACAAACCGACAGTCTGCCCGAAGGGATTTTTATTGATTTTAAGCTATGAAAGACCGACCGACCGACTGACAGTCTCTCTTTCTTTCTCAGTCTCATTATCATTATCACTTACAGTCTCTTTGTCTGTCTCTATATGGCATAGACTCGTATGCATTTGTATGCGCTCGCATACGACCGTATACGACCGCAATAATTATGCATTATGCATTTTGCATTATGAATTATAAAAGCCGCCCAAACGGACGGCTCATAAATTATTCTTCTATGTATATTCTCTTGATTATCTGCGGCTCAATAGGTCTGTCGGTAAAGTCGGTCTTGACTGCGGCTATCCTGTCAACAGCCTCAATGCCCTCAACTACCTTGCCGAATGCTGCATACTGCCCGTCAAGATGAGGAGCGTCCTTATGCATGATAAAGAACTGCGAGCTTGCAGAGTTGGGCATCTGCGAACGTGCCATTGAGATAACGCCCCTTGTGTGCTTTATGGGGTTGTTGACGCCGTTTGTTAAAAACTCGCCTTTTATCTTCTCCTTGGCGCCGCCCATGCCTGTGCCCTGGGGGTCGCCGCCCTGTATCATGAATTCGGGAATGACTCTGTGGAAGATAAGCCCGTCATAAAAGCCCTGGCCTACCAGCTTTAAGAAGTTCTCTACCGTTATGGGTGCGGCATCGGGATAAAGTTCAAGCTTCATCTTGTCGCCGTTTTTCATTTCTATAACTACCATATAATATGTCCTTTCTCAGAAAGCCTTACTTGGTCTTTGGCAGGAAATCAGCATCATACTGATTCTTAAGGTCGGCAAAATACTTGGCAATGGGTGTGAACTCCCCGCTCTTCTTGCCGAAAAGACCCTTGCTCTTAGGCTCTTCATACATTATAAAGTCACGCTTGCCGTTCTCACCGACTATGCAGTAAAGACGGTCAATGCGCTTGAAGTGGTCGCCCTCATCAAGGTTGCGGTCAAAGCAGCAGAAGATATCCTTTGCGATAAGCTCGGCTAAGTTCTGCGTCTTGTGATACTGGTCAAGCTTTGCCCAGTTGTCAAGATCTTCCTTGAAGAAAGTCAGAACGGGCACGCCGTTGACCTCCATTTTCTTGAATATCCTCGCAAGGCACCTTGCAGCGTCCTCCTCGGTGAGCTTTTCGAGCCTTACGTTCTTGAATTCAAGTATATAGCTTTCTATCGTTTCATAGAAAAGTCTCAGGTAAGGGAAAGGCTTTCCCTTGTCAGAGTATTTGACGATAGGGTTATCTGTGTTGATGTTCATGCGCTGTGTTCTCCTGTTCTATGCTGTGTTTGCTTTATCTCTTGGGTGCGCTGGGAAGAGTAGCCATGCTCTTTGCAAGCTCCTCGTCGCTTACCTGCGATACCTCGTAGACCTTTGCAGCCTCCTTGGCTCTGTGAGCGTTGACCTCGTTCATCATGCTGTCTACCATGCTCGAAAGTGCGTCTGCATCGTTTATCTCGGTTATCGACTGGTAGAGGGAGTCCTTTGTCTCGTCCTTGGGCGCCTGCTGAAGCTCGCTCATGCCCTTTGCAACTTCCTCATCGCTTACCTGAGAAACTTCGTATACCTTTGCAGCCTCCTGCGCTCTGTGAGCGTTTACCTCGGTCATCATCTCGTCTACCTTGCCCGAAAGGCCGTCGGTATTTGCCGCAGATATATCCTGAACGTGCGACTTAAGATATCTCTCGTGCTCTTCTTTATAGATAGCCTCATACTTCTCCTGAGCATCGGCTACCTCGCTGTCGTCAACAAGGCCGTACTGCGAGTAATCCACCTGAGGCTGTGCGCTCTTCTCTGCAAGCTCCTGCTCAAGCTCCTGCATCTTCTTCTTGATGTCATCGGGATTGATAGAGGAAGGCCCGTCAAGCGGCTCTGAGGGAGCTGCTGCCTTTCTCGGTGAAGGTGTGCCGAAGATGTCGTCGGCATTTACCGTCTTAGGTGCGGCAGCGGGTGCTGCCTGTCTGGGCTTTACTGAAGGCGAGCCGAAGAAATCATCTGCGTTGACTGTCTTTGCAGGTGCTGAAGGCTTTATCGGCTCGGGTGTTTTCTTGCGGTTAAATAGACCCATTGTTTTTCCCCCTTATATTTAGGCAACACCGCTGAGGCACCGGCTGTCGCCTATATGTAATTATTGACTTTTCTTGCTTACGGAAGCTATTTGTTTTATATAAAAACAAATCCACCCCATAATACATAATACTATTATACACCATTTTCTCGAAAATTGCAAATACTTGTTGATAATTGTTCAGAATTTTTTGAGAGAATTTTATTACAATTCGGTTATGTTAACTATTAGTTAATAATTAGTTCATCATACATTGATAAATTTGTCTGCGTTTTTTGTTATAATATTTTATAGGTATAATATTTATACGTATGATGAAATCTAATCTACTTTATATATCAGAAGGGATGGATCTGAAAAATGGCAAATGTAACTATCGGCGTTACCGCAAAGGAGCTTTTTGCGTGCAACCCTTTCCGTGTACTCGGCGTACCTGTCAATGCTCATTCAAGTTAGATAGAGGCAGCCTACAACAGGCTCTCGTCACTTGCTGCGGCAGGCCAGCAGGGTTCATACACAACGGGCTTTGATTTTGACTCGCTGCCCAAGCTTTCAAGAACGGCTGCCGATGTAAATACCGCTTACGGCAAGCTTTCGAGCAACGGCTACCGCTGCTTCGCATACAGCGACCCGCAGTTCACCGTGGCGCTCACAATAGATGACGTAGCGCTCAACTTGCAGGATATCAGCTGCTATGACTGCTTCCTGCGCTGCTATATGTGGCTCGTTATCAATGACAGGGATTTTGAATACCCCGAGATGTGGCTTGCCCTTGCTAAGTACATAGACAAGCTCATAACCTCACAGGCTGCCGAGTGGCCTGCACTCTTTGACAACCGCTTCCCCGACGAGATGATAGGTCAGGGCGGTCAGGCATTTGCTTCGTTCCACCAGACATTCTGCGAGATAATACTTCTTCCTATCAAGGAAATGGTAAGAGGCTCGATGAGATGTCAGAGAGCTGTCGATATATTGAGAGTTGCTAAGGTAGACGTTGATACCGTTTATCCGCCGATAGAGATACCTCAGAGGAACAAGCCCCTTCCCGGCCAGCCCCAGCCCAAGCTCAAGCTTGCCGTTATCGAAGAGGAAATGGTCGGCGGATTCTCAGAGAATAATGACTTCGGTGCAGTTTCGGGAAGCTCTATCTCGATAGGCGACCTTTCTTCGCCTGCACCGGCTCCTGCTCCGGCACCCGCACCGCAGGCACCTGTGTTCACACAGCCTGCTGCTCCCGTCACACCGCCGCCTGCACCCGTAAGGCCTGCACCGGCTGCCCCTGTGACACCGCCGCCTGCACCTGTAAGGCCTGCACCCTCGCTGCAGCCCACTACCGTTTCACCTGTGAGCCTTACGCCCCAGGCACCGGCACAGCCCGCAGCACCCGCACCGCAGCCCACGCTTACAAGGCCTGCACCTACACTTACGACACCTACACTTACAGCACCGACACCGCAGCCTGCACCGGCTCCTGCTCCTGCTCCCGTACCCACAGCACCCGCTCCGGTACAGCAGCCCGCAGCACCCAAGCCCGCAGCGCCCGTGCCGCACTTTGACCCGATACAGAAGCTTGATAACAGCGGCCCGTCACAGTCGGTTTCCCTCGGCGGAAATGCTTCCGTGACAACTCCCGTTATGACAGCATCGACTCTTATGAGCGAGGAAGATATACTTGCCGAGCAGGAAGAGCAGAGTATGTATACCGACACGCTCATTCAGCTGCTTCGTTCGAGCAACAACACCTCGATGAAGGCTGTTGACACCAAGCACGCTTTCAACAACGGCGACGTCAAGCTCGGTGACGGCTTCACCAAGCAGAACCTCGCTATGGACGAGCTTAAGATAAACTCCAAGCTCTATGACGAGAGCAACCTCACAACAGGCAACGAGATGCCCAAGACATTTGAGCAGAAATACAAGAAGATAAACATCGACGATATGCTCAACCCCAAGCTTGTAGGTGCTGAGAAGTCGCAGATGATCGACCCCATACAGGACTACTACAACAAGGAAAAGAACTTCAAGAAGGCAAGCGGCAGATGGCTCAAACTCTCACTTATCGTGGGAACGGTAATAGCAGCCGTGGTTATCCTTATAATCCTTGACATTATTTAATAGCTTTATAGCCCGAATTAATAGCTTTATAGCCCGAAACTGTGCGTTTCGGGCTTGTTTTTTGCTGCCAATTGATGTATTTATTAAAAAGGCGTTCACGGTTTGCGGCTTTTTTGGGGTATTTGTCATTGACAAGGCAGGGAATAGTATGTTATAATTTCATTGACCTGTGAGGGGATCACGCCCTTTGCAGGAGGAAAGGCAACAAGCCCGTCAAGGGCGCAGATTGAAAAGGAGAAAACAAATATGAAAAAGTTACTCGCATTCACATTATCACTCGTTATGTCGGCAGCTTTCCTTACAGCCTGCGGCGATGATGATTCTTCCTCAAAGAAGGATAAGGACAGCAGCTCTTCCACATCAAGCTCGGCAGCAGCTGACAGCGACAGCAGCAAGGCTGATGACGCAAGCTCGGCCGCTGATGCAGATTCTTCCGAAGCTGACACAGACGCAAGCTCTGACGATGCTACAACAGCTGCAACAGGCGACGGCGCACTCACAAAGGCTTACACAGAAAAAATGGCATCAAGCGACTTTGCAGTAGAGATGAAGGCGGAAGTTATGGGCATGGAGACAAACCTTGCACTTAAGAAGGCTTCTGATGATATGTACTGCAAGCTCGACCTCTTCGGTGAGACAATTGAGATATACAAGGTAGGCGATACAGCTGTAGCAGTTCTTCCCTCTGAGAAGAAGTACGGCGAGGTTCCCGAGGAGCAGCTCGCAAGCTACACATCTTCTGTAAGCACATATACACTTGACGAGAACGCTACATTCGTAGGCTCCGCAGAAGAAGACGGCATGACAGTTGAGACATTCAAGGTGCCCCTCAATGTAGAGCTCGGCGAGGGCGTTACAATGGAGTCCTCCGAGGACAATGACACAGAGATGAAGTACTACTTCGACGCTGACGGCAACCTCAAGAAAGTAGTTTCCAACTCTCCCATGGTAGGCGAGACAACAGTTGAGATAACTTCTCTCTCATTTGAAGACGTTAAGATAGAGCTTCCCGACCTTTCAGATTACGAGAAGGTAGAGCAGGGCGAAACAGCAGTTCCTGTAGAGTCAGAGGCTGAGTAATAGCTTTAAGGCAACAATGCACAACACGCTCCCGCAGGTACATCGCCTGCGGGGGTTTTTGCGGTATTGACTATGCTTTGGCAAAGAAAACTTTTGAAGGATCGGGGTGGACACCTGCGGCTATGAAGAATACTGACAAGAAAAACAGGCACCGCAGCTTTATGTGGCTGATGATAGCGCTGCTCATAATAGCCTTTGCTGCAAGCGTTGTATTCAGCGGGCTGATGTTCAGCCGTTCTACAAGAGAAAACAGAGAGCAGATCATCACCAATACCGCAAGGCTCGCCGCAGAGCAGATAGACGGCGACAAGGTAGACGGCTGGCTTGAAAACGGCGCAGATGAAGACTACCAAAAGACGGCGGCTATGCTGCAAAGCATCTGCAACAACACCCCTTACGTGCAGTATGTCTATGTATACAAGATAAAGCCCGACGGCTGCACGGTCATTTTCGATATGGAAACGCAGGATAAGAATCTTGCAGAGTATACAGAAGTGGAAGACCCAGCAGCCTCTCTCGGTGAGACAGAGGAATTTGATGAGGATTTTGCGGATTATATTCCGACGCTGCTTAAGGGCGGCGAGATAGATACGATAGAGAGCAACGGCAGCTTCGGCTGGCTGCTCACAAAATATCAGCCCGTCTTTGATTCGTCGGGCAGCTGCGTGGCCTACGTGGGCGTTGATGTTTCGATGATAGGCGTTTCGGAATACAACAAGAGCTTCATTATGTGGAACGGCCTTATATCGCTTTTGTTTCTGGCTATTCTTGCCGATATAGGCTATCACTTCTATTCGCAGATGCGCAAGGCTCACGACTACGAGGAGTCGGAGCGCAGGATAAAGCAGCAGCACGACCTTTTCGAGCAGACAGCAGACGCACTCAGCGGCGCTATAGATGCCAAAGACCCCTACACCAACGGCCACTCGCACCGTGTGGCGGAGTATTCGCTCAAAATAGCCAGGGCGGCAGGCAAGTCGAAGGAGGAATGCGAGGATATCTACTTTGCAGCACTTCTGCACGACGTCGGCAAGATAGGCGTGCCCGAGAGCATAATAAACAAAAAGGGCAAGCTCACCGACAAGGAGTTTGAGACTGTAAGGCAGCACCCTGTTCTGGGCGCTAAGATACTTGAAAGCATAAAAGGCTCGGCAAACTTAAGCATAGGCGCACACTACCACCATGAGCGCTATGACGGAAACGGCTACCCCGACCACCTAAAGGGCGAGGAGATACCCGAGATAGCAAGGATAATCTCGGTAGCGGACACTTATGATGCTATGACGTCGCTGCGCAGCTACCGTGCGCCCATACCGCAGCAAAAGGTGCGTGAGGAGATTGTAAAGTGCTCGGGCACGCAGTTTGACCCCAAGTTTGCAAAGATAATGCTTCACCTTATCGACCTTGACATTGAATACAAGATGATAGAGCGGGGCGAGAAGAACAAGGAAAACAGCGGCAGCGACCTTGTTATAGACAGCCACCGCAGCGGCGTTTCGGACGGCATACATCTATCAAACAAGCTGAGCGTGACCGACATAAAGGTATCGCCCTATGACAGCGAAGCAGGCCTGCCCGCAAGACCCTCGATGATACTCTTTGACTCGCTTGACGGGCAGATTCATTCAAGCGAGGACGAGATAAAAGACCTTGAATACTTTGAATACGGCGAGATATGGTTTGACGGCACGACGGTGGTCTCGGGCGCAAGAAAAATGCAGACCACCACTACCGACAAGGGCGGCGGCAAGGCAGGAGAATTCCGCATAGAGGCCGCAAGGGTCAAAGACCATGCGATGATACGCATAACAGGCGAAAAGCAGACGAATGAGGTCATCGTGGCGCTGCCCGACAGCACGAGGTTTTCGTACATATCCTTCACGGGCGAGCATTGCAGGATAACCGACATAAAAACAGAAAACACCGACACCGAGATTACCACCGACATGATTCCCCGCATAGCCAAGGAGATAAGCTACATAAACGAGCCTGCGGGGGATATACCCAATGTTCAGGTAGACGGCTACCGCACAGATGCGTCGCAGGGCGTGCTTGTTGAGGACGGAATGGAGATATCATTCCACGCTATGAGCCTGCCTACCGCAAGGCTTGTATGGCACTGCCCATTCCTCAATCTGTTCGGCGCTGACGACGGCAGGGTATTCGGCGAGAACTACCGTGACTATATGCTGGAGAGGCTTGACGGCGAATGCTGGGAGGGCGACCCCGGCTGCACGGTGACATCTTCCAACAGCAGAAGCGGCGATTTTGTCAGCTGGGACGAGTGGAAAGCCCGAAGCAAGGCAGGGTTTGACTGCACGTTCACCTTTGAGCGAAAGGACAACATCATAACCGTTCACACCGAAAACGGCGGCGTTATCGTCAAGGCCGTAGCAAAGATAACCGACGGCAACGAGACTGTCTACGCCGCAATCACGGGCGACCAGGTGGCGCTGACCAATATCAGGATAAAAAAGCCTGACAAAGAACAATAACAAAAAGAAAAAGAGGTATCGTTTTTAAGACGATACCTCTTGTTTTTGGAGCAGATAACGGGAGTCGAACCCGCATCACCGGTTTGGGAAACCGGAGTAATGACCGCTATACTATATCTGCATATCACCTAAATATTATAGCATAGTATAGACCTTTTGTCAAGCGAAATTTGTCGGGCGCTGTATGCATATTGAAATAATCCTGCAAGTGTGGTATAATATTCAAAACGGCAGATAATAATGGGGAGGGGTCGAAATGGTAGATATACTTCTTGTCGAGGATAATAAGGAACTAAGCTCGCTTTTGTGCGATTTTCTGCGTGCAGAGGGCTATAGCGTAAGTGTCAGCGAAAGCGGCGAAAAAGCACTCTCGCTGTATGAAAAATACGGCGCTAAACTGGTGCTTCTGGATATAAACCTGCCCGGTATGGACGGCTTTGCGGTGTGCAGGCGCATAAGAGAGCGTGAGAACACACCCATTATCATCTTGACCGCAAGGCTTGAAAAGGAAGACAAGCTAAATGGCATAATCTCGGGTGCTGATGACTATATCGAAAAGCCCTATGATATAGATATCCTCATAGCCAAGATAAAGGGCATTTTCAAGCGCCGCCTTGCTATCGACACCCTCACAGACGGCGACCTGATCCTTGATATAGCAAACGAAGTGGTGCTCAGAAACGGCGAGAAGCTGAATGTGACCGCAAAGGAATTTGAGCTTTTGAAAATGCTGATAGAGAATAAGGGGCAGACCCTCTCAAAGGAAATGCTATTTGACCGCATCTGGGGCGCTGACAGCGAGAGCGAGCCGCAGACGCTGACCGTGCATATCAAGTGGCTGCGGCAGAAGATAGAGCGTGACCCCAAAAACCCCGAGCGCATACTCACCGTGTGGGGCAAGGGCTACCGCTATGAGAGTGCGGGAGGGCAGAAAACGTGAAAAGCTTTGACAAGGTCATAGCGGCGGTGCTTGCGCTTATGCTGCTGATGATAGGTGCGGTGAATATCATCATACTCGGTCAGGAGCGCAAAAAGGGCGACATAGTAAGGGTAGAAACAGAGCGTGTGAAGTATGAGCTTACCTCGGGCAATACGCCGAATGCTAAAGATTATGAGCATATCGTGGGCATATATAAAAACGACGGCATAGATGATTTTTACGAGAGCCGCTACAGCTATGTGATATGCGAGACTGATGACGGACTTTACCGAATAGACTATGAAAACGCCAATGACACCGATACGCTTAAACGCACCCTGATAATCGTCAACACAGCTATGGGCGTGTTCTCGCTTATTGTGGTGATAGTGCTTGTATATATAAGGCGAAAGGTCATACGCCCCTTTAACGAACTGAGCGAAATGCCCATAGAGCTTGCCAAGGGCAACCTCACAAAGCCCCTTAAAGAGAGCAGGAGCCGATTCTTCGGGCGCTTTATCTGGGGCACCGATATGCTCAGAGAAAAAATGGAAAAGCAGCGTGAGCGTGAGCTTGCCGCCGCCCGTGATAAGCAGACGCTTATTCTCTCGCTCTCGCACGATATCAAGACGCCCCTTTCTGCTATCAAGCTCTACTCAAAGGCCTTGCAGCGTGGGCTTTACGGTGACGAGGAGAAGCTCTCGCAGGTCTATACGGGGCTTTCCGAGCGTGCTGATGAGATAGAGGGGTATCTGACACGACTTTCCGCCGCTGCGAGGGAGGATTTCTTAGGCCTTGAAGTGGAAAATGGTGAAGCCTACCTTTCCGAGATAATAACGAGCATCAAGCGGCTTTATACCGACAAGCTTTCCGTCACGGGAACGGAGTTTGTGATAGGCGAGCACGGCGACTGCCTGCTAAAATGCGACACCGAGCGTGCAATAGAAGTTATGCAGAACCTTATGGAAAACGCCATAAAATACGGCGACGGCAGGCGGATCGCCATAACATTTTCCGACGAGGAGGACTGCCGCCTTGTGACCGTGACAAACACAGGCTGCACCCTCGTCGAAGACGAAGCTATGCATATTTTCGAGAGCTTTTACCGTGGCTCGAATGTCGGCAGTAAGCCCGGCAGCGGCCTTGGGCTTTATATCGCAAGGCAGCTTATGCTCAAAATGGGCGGCGATATCTTTGCCGATATCAAAAATGATGAGATGAGCATTACGCTGGTGTTTGCAAGAGCGTGAGTTCAATGCAAGGTGTATGGTTATGCCCGCAGGCAGGGGAGCTGTCTGCGGGTTTCATTTTTTCTTTTGTAAAAAATATGTTAAACCTGCCCAAACTCACAAATTATTATTGAAATATTTTAGGAAATATGTTATAATATATGGGAATATAGAATAATATACTTATAAAAGCAGGTGAAATACTATGAAAATGATGTTTATCGGCGCAAACCATGAGGTCACGGGAAGCTGTACCTATATCGAGGCCTGCGGCAAGAGGTTTCTTGTTGACTTCGGTATGGAGCAGGGTTTTGATGAATTTGAGAACATGACTATACCCTGCAACCCCTCGCAGATTGATTTTGTGCTGCTGACCCATGCGCATATCGACCATTCGGGGCTGCTGCCGCTGCTGTATGCAGGGGGCTTTCAGGGCGAGATACACGCAACCAAGCCCACCGCCCACCTTTGCGATATAATGCTTCGAGATTCAGCGCATATTCAGGAGTTTGAAGCAGAGTGGAAAAACAGACGTGGCAAGCGTGAGGGCAAGGACGAGTATGTTCCCCTCTATACTATGGAAGATGCGCTGGGGGCTATCTATCTTTTCGTTGAGCACGACTACGGCTCATACAGAGAGATAGCTGACGGCATACAGATACGCTTTACCGATGCAGGGCACCTTTTAGGCTCGGCAAGTATCGAGATAAAGCTCTATGAAAACGGCATCAAGCGTAAGCTGGTGTTCTCGGGCGATATCGGCAACAAGTCACAGCCGCTTATCAAAGACCCCACCTATATCGACAATGCAGATTTCGTTGTAATGGAATCCACCTACGGCACGAGAGTTCACCACCGCCCTGCCGATTATGTGGCGGCACTTGCTCAGGTGCTCAGAGAGACCTTTGAAAAGGGCGGAAACGTTGTTATCCCCTCGTTTGCTGTGGGCAGAACGCAGGAACTGCTTTACTTTATCAGGCAGATTAAGGAGAGAAACCTTATCCCCGACTACGCAGATTTCCCCGTGTTCGTTGACTCGCCGCTTGCGATAGAAGCGACCAATATCTTTATGAAAAACTACGCCGCCTGCTTTGATGACGAGGCTATGGAGTATATCGCCAAGGGCATAAACCCCATAAAGTTTGAGGGGCTCAATATAGCAGTTTCGGCTGATGAATCGAGGGCTATCAACTTCGACTCACGCCCCAAGGTCATCATATCATCAAGCGGTATGTGCGAGGCGGGCAGAATAAAGCACCATTTGAAGCACAACCTCTGGCGCCCCGAGTGTACGGTGATGTTCGTGGGCTATCAGGCGATAAATACCTTAGGCCGAAAGATAGCAGACGGTGCGACAAGTGCCAAGCTTTTCGGTGAGGAGATCGCTGTAAAGGCGAGGGTGCTCACTCTTCCCGGCATCAGCGGCCATGCCGACGTGAAAGGCCTTGATGAGTGGATAAAGGCGATAGATTCCCCCAAGAGGGTGTTTGTAAACCACGGTGATGACAAGACATCGACTGCCTATGCAGAGCATTTGCAGAAAGACTTCGGCCTTGATGCGGTAGCGCCCTACAGCGGTGCGACATTCGACCTTGTGACAGAGGTTTACGAAAACGGCTCGCCCGTTCGCAACGAGCGCAGGCTCAGAGCAGAGCCCAACACCGCATACGGCAGACTTATGGCGGCTGTTGACAACCTCACAGCACTTGTCAAGGAAAGCTCGGGCAGGACGAATAAAGACCTTGCCAAGCTCACCGACAGCATCAATAACCTTATCCTCAAATTCAAATAAGGGGGCGGCGTGATGTTCTTTGAGAAAAAACAGCTGACCTCGTTTGAGAGCATACTGATAAGAGAATCGGGTATGCGCTTTTGTGTTGAGTATGAGATAGAGCCAAAGGACGACAAAGCGCAGATAAGCCTTTACCGTATAATGATAAGAGACCGTGAGGACGTACGTGAGCTTGACTCACAGGCGGTTATGAGCAGAGATGAGTTTATCGCCCTGTGCAACAGGTGCGGTCTTATGGGCTGGAACGGCTTTCACGGCGCACACCCAAAAGGCGTGCATGACGGCATAATGTTCACCCTTGAAGCCAGAGTAAACGGCGGCGAGGAGATAAAAGCCGAGGGCTCGGAGAACTTCCCTAAGCACTACAGGGAGTTTGTGAGCGAGCTGAGCAGCGCCCTGCGTGGCAGCTGACAAAATAAAAATTAGGAGAAAAAACCGATGAAAAAACTGAGTATATCATCTATAAACGATCGCTGCGAGAGCGATATGGGCGAGTTTATAGAAGAGAGCGAGAAGAAATATTCAAGAAGAATAAGAAAGGCTGCCGATATTTTGGCTCAGACCCACAAGGATAAGCCGATAATACTGCTTTCGGGTCCCTCGGGTGCGGGCAAGACCACAAGCGCCAAGCGCATTGAGGAACTGCTCGACAAGCAGGATATAGAGACATACACTATCTCTATGGATAACTACTTCCTGCCCGAGTCGGAGACGCCCAACGCCGTTGACGAGAACGGCAAGGTGGACTACGAGTCGCCCTACCGTATGGACATAAAGCTTTTGAACGAGCATATGATGAAGATAGCCAACTGCGAGCCTATCGAGATACCCTCATTCAACTTTGCCGAGCAGAAGCGTGAGCCGGGCTTTACCTACAAGAGAAAGCCGGGCGAGCTGGTGCTTTTTGAGGGCATTCACGCACTCAACCCCGAGGTCACCAACATATCCGACGACATCGCAAACTGCATCTACGTATCTATCCGCACGAGACTCGAGCTTGACAACGGTGAGCTTTTGCACCCCTCGCACATAAGGCTTATGAGGCGGCTTCTGCGTGACAAGCAGTACCGTGGCCGTGGCTTTGAGGCGACAATGGATATGTTCGACAGCGTGGAAAGGGGCGAGAGCCTTTACATAATGCCCTACAAGGACAGGGCGAAGATTCACATCGACACCTTTATAATGTACGAGGCGTCGGTCTACAAGCCGTTCCTCTATGACGAGCTGCGTGAGGTCTTCGAGAGGAGCGAAGACCACAAGAACCACGAGCAGATGCAGGATTTCTTAAACGCTCTTGACGCAATACCCGCCGAGAGCGTGCCCGATTACTCCCTTGTGCGTGAGTTTATCGGGGGGAGCAGGTTTGAGTAAGGCGGCTTAGTCAGGTGACAGGTTACAGGTAATGTGTATTGATTTATCCGCAAGCGAATACTGATTTATCCGCAAGCGGATAAATCGCAAGTTTCGCAGGACGGATTTAAAAATAACGACCCCGAGGTTTTTTGAATTCCTCGGGGTCGTTGCATATTATTACTTTTTCTTAGCTAAAGACTTAGGGCGACCATATTATCCGCCGCAGGCGGATACTTCACCTGTTAACTGTTACTTGTTAACTGTTAACTGAAAAGTCACTCCGCCCTGAACGCACACCCTGCATCTGCAAACCAGAGGTAGACGTCACTTATCATATCGTCCTTTTCCTCGTTCGGCTTGACGAGAGCTACAAAGTCTTTTGGCAGCGACTTGTATTTCGTGCCCTGCGTGAACATCTGCACCTTTTGCCCATTGGCAAGCCCCATGCAGCCGAAAACGCCGCTTGCATCTCTTGCATCTTCGCTCACGTAGCCGCTGTAGTAGCTTGTGCTTTGGGGAATGTCAGCAACCGTCTGTATGCTCTTTATCTCAAAGGTGTAGCTGCCGTCGGTCTGCTTTTCGGGCGAGCTGAAGTAGCCCACATAGTGCGAGAAGTATTCAACACGCTCGTTCTTGTCATCAAGGTCATACCCTATGAGCATACCCTCAAAGGTGCCGTCTGCTTCAATGTGCATATCAACGCCCGTTCTCCTGTTGAGGGCGCAGGTGAAGTTGTAGGGCATATCCTCGGGCATTTCAAATACCTCCTGCAAGGGCAGAAAATGCAGCCCCACCGAACCGACTGTCGTAAACTCTACCGCCTGCGCATCTGTGTAGGGAATGTAGAACTTGAAGTTCTCATCATCATTCTTGCTCAGACAGAAATAATCGCCCTTGCCGCTCATGTCGCCAAGGTCATATTCGCCTGCTGTGACCGTGCCCTCGTATTCAAGAGCACCCGTTGCAAGATAGCTCTCAAAGCTGCCGTCTTCGTGAATGCTCAGATGTGCGGTCGAGGGGTCGCCGTCTATGTACCAGTCGCCCACTATGGCGGCTATGCTGTATTCCTTTGCAGGCTCGGTGACGGTGGTCGTCGTGGTTTCGGCTGTGGTGGTCGTTGTAGTGGTGGTAGTTTCTGCGGTGGTGGTGGTTGTGGTGGTTTCCTCCTGCGATGAGCTTTCGCTTATAGATGATGAGTCGGAGTTTTTGTCTTTCTTGCCCTTGCTGCTTGACTCGTCAGTATTGCCGCAGGCTGCCAGCGAGAATGATAAAGCCGCCGCAAGAATAAACGCTATCTGCTTTTTCATATTATTTCCCCTTTTCGGTGGTCTGTTGATACTATTATTATATAGTATTCACCTTTTGCTGTCAAGCCTTACCTCCCAGTAGTACTTCCTGTTCGCTTGGGGGAAATCCTCCATAACGCCGTGCTCGGGGTCGTAGAATACCCCCTCGCAGTAGAGCGACCAGTGCCAGCAGCGGGGCGTTTCAAGACTGAGAACGCATAATTCGGGCAGCTGTGACCTGTCCTGCACGGGAACTCTTGTGTCACTTATGAAAAAGCCGTGCGAGCGCAGATAGCTTTTCATCTCTTTGAGGTCAGTCTCCTTGAAGTTTCCAAGCTCCTGCGAGACTTCTTCAACATCTATCCCCGTGAGCATGGCAAGAACAGCCTGCCCGCACCTTAAGTCGTCAGGCTCGTGGATGTAGGTAATGTTCATATATCTCTCCTGTGAGTTATCTTACAACTATCTGCGAGAGCACTTCGCCTACCTTGTCGTTTATCACAAGCTCGGCACTCCTGTCCATAGGCGTTGAGTCACGGTTGATTATCACAAGGTGCTGCCCTGCAAAATACCTCACAAGCCCTGCCGCAGGGTATACCACAAGAGAGGTGCCTGCAATTATCATCATGTCGGCTTCGCTTATGGCTTTTATGGAGTTTTCGAGTATCTCGTTGTCAAGCCCCTCCTCATAAAGCACCACGTCGGGCTTTACAAGACCGCCGCATTCGCATATCGGCAGGGGAACGCTCTCTTTGATGAAGCTGTCGTCATAGAATTTGTGGCACTTCATGCAGTAGTTGCGAAGCACCGAGCCGTGCAGCTCGTAAACGACCTTGCTGCCTGCTTTCTGATGTAAGCCGTCAATGTTCTGGGTCACTACCGCCGAGAGCTTGCCTGCTGCTTCAAGCTCTGCAAGCTTTTTGTGGGCGATGTTCGGCTCAACACCCTCTATGAGCAGCTTGTCTCTGTAAAAACGGTAGAACTCCTCGGGCTGGGCGTCAAAAAAACTGCGGCTTATCATCGTTTCGGGCGGGTATTTGTATTTCTGATTGTAAAGCCCGTCCTTTGAGCGGAAATCGGGTATGCCGCTCTCAGTCGATACGCCTGCACCCCCGAAGAATACTATCCTCCTGCTCTCGTCGATCATCTTCTGTAATACGGCGATCTTTTCACTTTTTTCCATAAAATCAAACCTCCTCTTGAAATATTTTAAAATATATGTTATAATTAAACTGTATAGTATATTGTAGGGTCGGCACCTCGCCCGATACTATGTATAATAGGTAAGTAAATACTTGCATTCAGCTTTTTACAGATTTATCAATGTACGCTCATCACCCCGCCCGACACCTTGATGTAAGAAATAAAATGTAAGAAGTAAGAAACCGCTCTTACTATATATAATGTACGATCATCAATCCGTCCGACACCGCCGTGCAAAGCTTTTGGGTGGCAAACCGCATCATCGGCGGTACATGGCCCGCCCGGGCTAGGGCAAAATCAAAGCTCACTACCTAAGTAATGAGCTTTGATTCCCTATAGAATTATGAAAGGATCTTGT
>CADAGC010000045.1 GCA_902787365.1 uncultured Ruminococcus sp.
AAACAGAAGTTTTAGGAAGGGAGTTTGAGGGATAACCCTTTTTCAAAAGGGTTTCCCTCAATCATCATTATAGTTATTCTGTATCAGTACCCGTCTTATACCTTGGGGTGAAGCACTTTAAAATCCGTGCGGCGCAGCCGCACACCTTAATTATGCATTATGCATTTTGCATTATGCATTTGCCACAGGCCGCCCAAAGCCTCAACTATATTAAGAAATTATATATATTTTGTAAAAGCACTTGAAAAATTCGGGGGAATGGTGTATAATAGAATCATAAAAATTATTAGGAGGTATTTTCCAATGTCAGTTAAAGTTGCTATTAATGGTTTTGGCCGTATAGGCCGTCTTGCTTTCAGGCAGATGTTCGGTGCTGAGGGTTATGAGGTTGTTGCTATCAACGATCTTACAAAGCCTTCCATGCTCGCACAGCTCCTCAAGTACGATACAGCTCAGGGTGGTTACTGCGGTAAGATAGGTGACAACCTTCACACAGTAGTTGCTGATGATGAGGCTGGTACAATCACAGTTGACGGCAAGACACTTACAATCTATGCTAAGGCTAACGCTGCTGAGCTTCCCTGGGGCGAGCTCGGTGTTGACGTAGTTCTCGAGTGCACAGGCTTCTACTGCTCTAAGGCTAAGAGCCAGGCTCACATCGACGCTGGTGCTAAGAAGGTTGTTATCTCTGCTCCTGCAGGCAACGATCTTCCTACAGTTGTTTTCAGCGTAAACGAGAAGACTCTTACAAAGGACGACACAATCATTTCCGCTGCTTCCTGCACAACAAACTGCCTTGCTCCTATGGCTAAGGCTCTTAACGACTATGCAGAGATCCAGAGCGGTATCATGAGCACTATCCACGCTTACACAGGCGACCAGATGATCCTCGACGGTCCTCACAGAAAGGGCGACCTCAGAAGAGCAAGAGCTGGTGCTGCAAACATCGTTCCTAACTCCACAGGTGCTGCTAAGGCTATCGGCCTTGTTATCCCTGAGCTCAACGGCAAGCTCATCGGTTCTGCACAGAGAGTTCCTGTTCCGACAGGCTCCACAACTATCCTTACAGCTGTTGTAAAGAGCGACAAGGAAGTTACTAAGGAAGGCATCAATGCTGCTATGAAGGCTGCTGCTTCCGAGTCCTTCGGCTACAACGAGGATCAGATCGTTTCTTCTGACGTTATCGGCATGAAGTTCGGTTCACTCTTCGATGCTACACAGACAATGGTTTCTAAGATCAGCGACACTTGCTATCAGGTTCAGGTTGTTTCTTGGTATGATAACGAGAACTCCTACACAAGCCAGATGGTAAGAACAATCAAGTACTTCGCAGAGCTTGGCTAATTCTAACCATTAATAAAAGAATGATCATCGCCCTCCCGATTTCGGGAGGGCGGTTTTTGTGTGGAGATTTGTTCATTCTTTAGTCCCACTTTATTTCATACGGGGATTTGAATTTGATTTCTGCATTTTTTATTTTCTCTAAATCTTTATCTCTTCCCATTCCGATATCCATATAGTATTCTTTGAGCTTTATGGATTCGATTTTGTCAATATGTGATTCGGTGAGTGTTTTTTTGGAAATAGATATTCTTTTATACTCTTTTGCATTTGCATCTAAAGAAAAATATAAATAATCATAGGCGCTGATTTCAAAACCATTTATGTTAATTGTACTTGATTCGTATTTTATATCTTTATTGGTAAGATTTTCAACTAAAAAAGTTATATACACAGAATTAAATTCATGATAATAACCATCCCATCCCAATTCAATACTGGTGGCGGTTATTCTTACATTTGATGAACTATAAATCACACCATTGCTTATCTCCATTTTGTGGGTGTCTTTTTCTTTCGGGTTATCATTTTGAGAAGATGTGCTATTAGTTGTTGTTACACTTGATGCGGCGTCGTTCTGATTGGCGTTATTGTTAGATGTTTCACCGCAACCTGTAATAGATAAAATAATCACGGCACAAATAAGACCGCAAAGCTTTCTTTTCATTTCTTCATCACCTCGCCATATATTTCATTATATCGTTTAAACAGGTCTATGCACTTGTCGAGACCTATTTCGGTACAAGTCTTTCCCGCATCATAAATAATTTTGTCGCTGATATCATTCAGCGCTGCATACTGTTCTTTCTCACAATTGCTGTCAGCCTGTAATTCACTTATCGCAAGGCGCAGGGCTTCCGAGAAAGCACCTGTTTGTATTTCATCTTCCGATATTCTCCCGCCGATTCTTTCCTTTAACCAAAGGCATACTACCGCAATGGTTAATACCTCGTTGTCATTTGTCGAAAATACACTTTCATTCATAATAAATCCCTCCAATCACAAAGATTTTTGATATAAAAACCACCATAGGCGCACAAATTGGTTTTTATATCAATCATTATATCATATTTCTGCATATTTGTCAAGAAAACTGTTGTATAATTTGATTATAAATCAAATTAACAGGAGCGATATTTTATGAAAACTGCCTATGATTTCGGTGCGATACTGCAAAACCTGAGAAAAGAGCATAAGATGACACAGGAGCAGCTTGCGAGGAAAATAAACAAGGAAAGCTCGATAATCAGCAGGTATGAGAAGAATCTGCAAAGCCCCACCTTTGAAACGGTGCGTTCATTTGCGGCTATCTTCAATGTTTCAATGGACTATCTCTCCGGAATGGAAAAAAGCTCGGCCGTTTCGACTGTCGGAATGACAGGGGAGCAGACTGAGCTTATAAAAAGGCTCGCACAGAGCTTCCGTGATAAAAACAGCGCCAAGCCGCAAAGCAGCGATGATGAAACACTCAAACTCATAGGCAGTATAGTAAAAGAACTTGTATAACTTCCCGAAAGCGAGGCCCCCTATGACCAAAGAAACCGCCCAATCCTACATCTCATCATACCTCAAACAAAATTTCATACCGTATGACGATAAAAGCGTTGATGACTGCTTTGTGATGCAGTTTGTTGCCAAGTATTCCCCCGACTCTAAGCTTGAATGCAGTATATATTTCCGAGAGACCCGTATTGATGCACTTGTTTATTACAGTAAGGGCGCAAGCCTGAATATCTCTCAGCAGCAGGACCTTTCAAAGCTGTTTCGCCTTATCAATTATATCAATGCAAACCTCTGCCCCTGCCCATATGACGGTATGGGCGGCGAGCTGTATGAGTCAAATTATATGTTCAACCCCGTGCTGTATCTCACCGAAGACGGCCACAATGACCTGACATTCTATGTGAATCTCGACTACGACTTTTTTGAGGTCGCACCGCTGGAGGCCTGCGATTTTATCACGGCAGCTATGCCCGACCTGCTTGATGAACTGGCTGTTCCCATTTTCGGCGCCCTGCTCGGTATCACCGAAATGGAAAACGCTTTTCATATGGTAGATAAGATACTTGATGAGTGAATAAGAATTAACAGCCGCCCTCCACCCCGAGGGCGGTTTTTGTGTGTTTTTAAAAACGTGTAAAGAAATTTATATAAACCCCTTGACAAATTATAAAACGTGTGATATAATTTATATAAACTAAGATACACAAAATAAGAGGTGATCGGAAAATGGGTAAAAGCGTGTATAGTATAGTGCTGAGTGATGACGTTGTGGCGGCGATTGATATGCTGGCTCTTAAGCTCGGAACAAACAGATCGAGCCTGATAGACAGTATTCTTGCCGAGAGGGTGAAAGTCGTCACCCCCGAGCGCAGGATGCAGGATATCTTCGAGAGTATCTTCGCACTTATGGACGAGCGGTTTATACGTGACAGCGGCTCTGCGAATACCGCCCTTGCGCTGCGAAGCTCTATCGCCTATAAGTATAAGCCCACCGTGCGCTATAGCGTTGACCTGCTGCGCTCTCCCGAGGGCGAGCGGATAGGCAGCCTTAAGATATCTTTCCGCACACGAAGTCAGGCGTTTATGGATATGCTGGGGGGCTTTTTCACACTGTGGACGGGTGCCGAGAGCAAGTTCGTCAAGCGCCCTGCCCGCTACCGTGCCGAGAGCGACAGGCTTATAAGAGATATCAGCTTCCCGCCGGGGCGCAGCAGTATCTCCGCAGACGAGCTGGGTGTGCTGATAGGGGAGTATATCAAGGCCTTTGACTCGGCGCTCAAAGCCTATTTCACCTGCGCCGAAGACCCGGTACTTGCTTCACAAGCAGTCTCGCAGACCTACGTTTCTGCGCTGGATAAGGGAATAGACCTTATTTGAAAATGCATAATGCATAATGCATAATTGAGGTCTGATTTATCCGCAAGTGGATATTGATTTATCCGTAAACGGATATTGATTTATCCGTAAACGGATAAATCGCAAGTTTTGCTCTGCAAAACATTGGCCTGCGCAGGACGTTATGCCCATTCGGGCGGATTCAACACTCTTGAATCCTATGTCGGCGTAAACCTACACATTAACCTTGCATTGAAAAGAAAGGAGTTTTGACCTATGAACATAAACAAGTTTACAGAACGCTCGGCGGAAGCTATACAGAAAGCTCAGGGCTTTGTGACCGAGTATCAGAATAATTCAATCACCCAGCTGCACCTTATGACGGCGCTGCTGAACGACGAGAGCGGGCTTATACCCCAGCTGTTTGACAAAATGGGCGTTGACCCCACAGCCGCCAAGCAGTATCTCTATACCCAGCTTGACAGTATGCCGAAAATCTACGGCGGCTCACGGCCTGCGGGGGTCTATGTGTCGGCAGAGTGCGAAAAGGCGCTCACTAACGCCGAAAAGACCGCCGAGCAGATGAAAGACGAGTATGTGTCTGTCGAGCACCTTTTTCTGGGAATTTTAAACGAAGCCGATGACGATATAAAGAAATTCCTCACGGCGTTCAATATCGACAAGGGCGAGTTCTTTAAGGCACTCCAGTCGGTGAGGGGAAATTCCCGTGTCACCTCGCAGACCCCCGAAGATACCTATGACGTGCTCAAAAAATACGGGCAGGATCTGACCGACCTTGCACGCAAAAACAAGCTCGACCCCGTTATCGGCCGTGAGACAGAGATAAGAAACGCCGTGCGAATCCTCTCACGAAAGACCAAGAATAACCCCGTGCTCATAGGTGAGCCGGGCGTCGGCAAGACGGCGATAGCCGAGGGGCTTGCTATGCGTATAGTAAAGGGCGATGTGCCCTCAAACCTCAAAGACCGCACGCTGTTCTCCCTCGATATGGGCTCGCTTATCGCAGGCGCTAAGTACAGGGGCGAGTTTGAGGAAAGGCTTAAGGCCGTTTTGCAGGAGGTCAAAAAGAGCGAGGGCAGGATAATCCTCTTTATAGACGAGCTGCATACTATCGTGGGCGCAGGCAAGACCGATGGCGCTATGGACGCAGGCAATCTGCTAAAGCCTATGCTTGCAAGGGGCGAGCTGCATTGTATCGGCGCTACTACCCTTGATGAATACCGTGAGTATATCGAAAAAGACGCCGCCCTCGAACGCCGCTTCCAGCCCGTAATGGTAAACGAGCCGACAGTTGAGGACACTATTTCGATACTGCGTGGCCTTAAGGAGCGCTATGAGGTGTTCCACGGCGTTAAGATACACGACTCAGCCCTTATAGCCGCAGCCACACTTTCAAACAGATATATCTCCGACCGTTTTCTCCCCGACAAGGCGATAGATCTGGTAGACGAAGCCTGCGCTCTGATAAAAACCGAAATGGACTCAATGCCCTCGGAGCTTGATGATATTTCCCGTAAGATAATGCAGCACGAGATAGAGGAAGCCGCCCTTAAGAAAGAGACCGACAAAATCTCGCAGGAGCATCTTGCAGACGTGCAGAAAGAGCTTGCAGGGTACCGTGAGAAATTTAACTCAATGAAAGCCAAGTGGGATAACGAGAAAAACTCTATCGGCAAGCTGCAAAAGATGAGAGAGGAGATAGAGTCTGTAAACTCGCAGATAGAGCTTGCTGAGCGTTCTTATGACCTCGACAAGGCGGCAGAACTTAAATACGGTAAGCTGCCGACCCTAAAAGCGCAGCTTGAAGAGCTTGAAAAGCAGGCAGAGAACAAGCAGGATAACACCCTGCTCCACGATAAGGTGACGGAGGAGGAGATAAGCCGCATTGTCTCTCGCTGGACGGGCATACCCGTTTCAAAGCTTATGGAGGGCGAGCGTGAAAAGCTGCTCGGTCTGGAGGGTATTCTTCATCAGCGTGTTATCGGGCAGAATGAAGCCGTAACAAAGGTAAGCGAAGCCATACTCCGTTCACGTGCAGGAATCGCTAACCCCAATAAGCCCATAGGCTCGTTCCTGTTCTTGGGGCCTACAGGTGTCGGCAAGACAGAGCTTGCAAAGGCGCTGGCAGAAGCCCTCTTTGACGATGAGAAAAACATCGTGCGTATAGATATGTCGGAGTATATGGAGAAATTCTCAGTCAGCAGGCTTATCGGCGCACCTCCGGGATATGTGGGCTATGAGGAGGGCGGTCAGCTTACAGAAGCGGTGAGAAGAAAGCCCTACAGCGTAGTTCTCCTTGACGAGGTGGAAAAGGCTCACCCTGATGTGTTCAATATACTTCTGCAAGTGCTTGATGACGGGCGCATAACCGACTCGCAGGGCAGAACGGTTGACTTCAAAAACGCTATCATCATCATGACCTCGAATTTAGGCTCGCCCTATATCCTTGACGGCATTGAGGAAAACGGCGAGATAAGCGATGAAGCAAGGGCGCAGGTAGACAGCCTGCTTAAACAACACTTCCGCCCCGAATTCTTAAACAGGCTCGATGAGATAGTTTACTATAAGCCGCTTGTCAAGTCTGATATAAGGGGTATTGTTGACCTTATGCTTAAAGACTTAAGAAGCCGCCTGAATGCTCAGTCGCTGACTTTAGATGTGTCTGACAAGGCCAAGGACTACATCATAGACCACGGCTTTGACCCCGCATTCGGCGCAAGACCGCTTAAGAGGTATATACAGACATCTGTTGAAACGCTTATCGCCAAAAAGATAATCTCGGCAGATATAGCTGACGACAGGATCCTTCGTGTCGATGCTGATGAAAACGGGCTTTCGGTTAAATAATCGCCATGAAAACAAGCAAAAATCCTATAATTATCATACAATCTACATAGAGTTTACGCTATTATATTGACAAATAGCATTTTATTGTGGTAGAATGTAGCTAATGGCAAGGGCGCTGTAATTTTTATATTACGGCGCTCTATTTTTGTCTGTAGGGGAGTGAGCTTTGTGAGTGGTAAATACCGTGTGCTGATTTTTGATAATAATCTTAGTAGCTATGATAAGCTGAGGAAAATGTCCGTCTGGCAGGAAAAGGGCTTTGAGATAACGGGAAAGACCGCAAATATCTCCGAGGCGCTTGATAGATGCAAAAGCTCGCAGGCAGAGCTTCTGATAGCTTTCAGCCGTTCATCTCTGCCGAGCACAGAGGCCGTGATATCGGCAGTTTCCGAGGTCTCGCCCTCGACTGTGTGCATAGCCGCAGGAAGTGTTAACGACAGCGAGAATATGCGCCGCAGCTTTATCGTGGGGGCTATCGACTATATAAGCGAGCCTGTAAGCGAGCTGCGTCTGAGCGAGGCTCTCGATATTGCGACCGACAGGCTTACCAAGAGCCTTTCAACAGGGGATTATCGCCTTACCGTCGATGAGTTTGTGCACAAGCTCGATATAAGCGATACACGCTTTGCACAGCGCCTTACTTCGTTCCTGCTCGAGAGCAAGGACATCATAGCCACCACCGAGTATGCCGCTGACTGGTTCGGCTTCAATAAAGACTATTTCGGCAGGCTTTTTAAATCCAAGGTGGGTATGACATTCGGTATTTTCTACAAGAATTTCAGGATAAGGTATGCTTCACGCCTGCTTTCTTCGGGCAGATACCGTGTCTATGAGGTCAGCGAGCTGCTGGGCTTCTCTTCGGTGGATTATTTCTCAAATGTCTTCAAAAAGATAACAGGCAAGACCCCCTCGCAGGTAAAAAGCCTTTAAGCTACCCAAAAACCTCTGAAATTTACGGTATTATTTTTCGCTTTAACGTGTTACAATGTATATGTAAAAACAATATGAGCGTCGAGTGCTATAATGATTATTATCTAATCCCATCATATATTTTTCGCACAGGGGGAAAGCCGCAAGGCTTCCCCTTGTTCGTGTTGTTCAGGCTCTTTTTTGTAATGTACTCAAAGCCCATGCCCCTCTTTAATTGATAGCCAAAAGTAGTTTTTTTATAGGACTCTGCATATTTACTTTTTTCGGCTATTATTGTAAAATAAATAACAGTTAAGGCAATGGCGCCAACAAAGACTGCTTAGTGGGAGCGGTTTTGTTAGTCATTGTCTTTTTTAATTAGGAGGTAGAAAATTATGTCTTATGTTGATGAAGTACTTGAAAGCGTGATCGCAAAGAACCCCGCAGAGCCCGAGTTCCATCAGGCTGTAAGAGAGGTGCTCGAGTCTATCAGACCCGTAGTTGACAAGAATGAGGAAGCTTTCAGAAGAGATGCTATCCTCGAGCGTATCACAAACCCCGAGAGACAGATCAAGTTCCGTGTTCCGTGGTTAGATGACAACGGAAACGTTCAGGTGAACACAGGCTACAGAGTTCAGTTCAACTCTGCTATAGGTCCTTACAAGGGCGGCCTCAGACTTCACCCCTCTGTAAACCTCGGTATCATCAAGTTCTTAGGTTTCGAGCAGATATTCAAGAACAGCCTTACAGGTCTTCCTATCGGCGGCGGCAAGGGCGGCTCCGACTTCGACCCCAAGGGCAAGTCTGACAGAGAGATCATGAAGTTCTGCCAGAGCTTTATGACAGAGCTTTGCAAATACATCGGCGCTGACACAGACGTTCCTGCCGGTGACATCGGTACAGGCGCAAGAGAGATCGGCTATATGTTCGGTCAGTATAAGAGAATAAGAGGCCTCTTCGAGGGCGTGCTCACAGGTAAGGGTCTTTCCTACGGCGGCTCGCTCGCAAGAACTGAGGCTACAGGCTACGGCCTTGTTTACATCACAGAAGAGCTCTTAAAGGCTCACGGCGATGACCTCAAGGGCAAGACAGTTGCAGTTTCCGGCGCTGGTAACGTTGCAACATACGCTATCCAGAAGGCACAGCAGCTCGGCGCTAAGGTAGTTACCTGCTCTGATTCTACAGGCTGGGTTTACGATCCCGATGGTATCGACGTTGAGGCTCTTAAGGAGATCAAGGAAGTTAAGAGAGCAAGACTTACAGAGTATAAGAACTACAGACCCAACAGCGAGTATCACGAGGGCAAGGGCGTTTGGACTATCAAGGTCGACGTTGCACTTCCCTGCGCTACACAGAACGAGCTCGACATCGAAGATGCTAAGCAGCTTGTTGCTAACGGCGTAAAGGCTGTTTGTGAGGGCGCTAATATGCCTACAACTGAGGAGGCTACACAGTACTTCCAGAGCAACGGCGTATTCTTCATCCCCGGCAAGGCAGCAAACGCAGGCGGCGTTGCTACATCTGCACTCGAGATGAGCCAGAACAGCGAGAGACTCAGCTGGACATTCGAGGAAGTTGACGCTAAGCTCAAGGGCATCATGGTAAACATCTACCACAACATTGATGATGCTGCTAAGCGCTACGGCTTCGAGGGCAACTACGTTGTAGGTGCTAACATCGCAGGCTTCGAGAAGGTTCTCGACGCTATGAACGCACAGGGCGTTGTTTGATAACAGCAAGAGGTTTATAAATATGAAAAGATTTGATTCAACAAAAAACTTCGTGCCGCATACAGTATTTGAGGGCAGCCACCCCGAAATGCTCATAGGCACTCCCGAGAGTGATAAAAGGTTAGATGTCATAAACGACTGCGAATATGCAGTTAATGACGAGACCTTTGATTAACACGCATTAGTGAGAACTTCCATATAAGCAGGCAGCACCGCTGTTTTAACGGTGCTGCCGTTTGCTGTTATTATGCATATTTATAATCTGTAAACTAACGGTTAGTAATGTATGGGGGCTAAATGTTCAATTTGTTAATTACTGTTTTCTTTGCGAAGACAGCATTAAAAAATATATGATGGTCTGAAAGGAGTATGGTGATGAAGAAAATTCTTCTCTGTAAAGAGAACGACCCGCTTGAAACCAGAACGGCGCTCATTCCCGATGATGTGAAAAAGCTTATCGGCATGGGCTTCGAGATAAGCGTGGTAAAGGGAACGGGCGAGAAGAGCGGTATAACCGACGAAGCCTATGAAAAAGCAGGCGCAAAGCTCGTTTCATCAAACGAAGAGGGCTATAAGGGCAGCGAGATAGTGCTGCGTATTATGAAGCCCGAAAGCATTGACGGCATTGAAAAGGGTACGCTTCATTTAAGCTACCTTGACCCCTTTAACGAGCGTGAGCTGCTTGATAAGATGGCTAAGGCTGAGCTTAGGGCAGTTTCTCTCGAAATGATACCCAGAACTACCCTTGCACAGAAGATGGACGTTCAGTCGTCGCAGACATCTTTAGCAGGTTATGTGGCTGTTGTAAACGCTGCTGCAAGACTGCCCAAGATCCTGCCTATGATGGTAACACCTTCGGGTACTATCAACCCTGCAAGAGTGTTCATCATCGGTGTCGGCGTTGCAGGTCTTCAGGCAATAGCTACTGCTAAGAGACTTGGCGCAAGAGTTGACGCATTCGATACCCGCCCCGTTGTTGAGGAGCAGGTAAAGAGCCTTGGTGCAAGCTTTGTAAAGATCGACCTCGGCGAAATGGGTCAGACTGATCAGGGATATGCTAAGGAGCTTACTCCCGAGCAGATAAAGAAGCAGCAGGAAGCACAGGCCAAGGTCTGCGAGCGCTCTGATATTGTTATCACCACAGCTAAGGTATTCGGCAGAAAGGCACCCCGCCTTATCTCGCAGGACGTTATCTCCCGCATGAAAAAGGGCGCAATCATTGTTGATATGGCTGTTTCTACAGGCGGTAACGTTGAGGGCTCAAAGCTCTTCGAGGAAGTTGTTACAGACAACGGCGTTATCATCATGTCAGGCGATATGCTGGAGAGACAGGTTCCGTTCGATGCATCAAAGATGCTTTCGGGTAACTTCACAGCATTCCTTACACACTTCTATAATAAGGAGACTAAGGAGCTTGACGTTAAGCTTGAAGACGAGATAATGAAGGGCTGCCTGCTCACACAGGGCGGACAGATAATACATGAGAGATTCAAATAAAAGAAGGAGAGTATTATATGGCAACAGGTGAAATATTACTGCTTGTTTTCGTATTTGTTATCGCAGGCTTCCTGGGCGTTGAGCTTATCTCTAAGGTTCCCTCGCAGCTGCACACACCCCTTATGTCGGGTACAAATGCGATATCGGGCATCACGATAGTCGGTGCTATATCGGCAACAGCCGCAGCACTCGGCACAGACGGTTATATATCCAACATATGCGGCTTTGTCGCAATACTGCTGGCAACTATCAACGTTATCGGCGGCTATATGGTAACAGACAGAATGCTTGAGATGTTCAAGAAAAAGGGGGATAAGAAGTGAGCTATGAAAAGGTAAGTGTGGTGCTCACCACCATACTTTATATGGTTTCCTCGGTGCTTTTTATCCGTGGTATCAAGCTGCTGGGCAAGGCCGACACAGCAAGGAAGGGCAATAAGCTCTCCTCACTCGGTATGCTCATAGCTGTAGTAACTGTATTTTTAGAGAAGAACGTGACCGACACCATAACCGAGGGCGTTATGGGTAATGCCTATATCTGGGCAATAGCTGCCATAGCTTTGGGCGGCATCATCGGTGCGATATGGTCTAAGAAGGTTGAAATGACAGGTATGCCCCAGCTCGTTGCACTCTTTAACGGCTTCGGCGGTCTTTCTTCACTCCTCGTTGCTCTTACACAGTATATGACCGATAAGAGCATAAACACATTCAGCTCTATAGCACTTGGTCTTACAATAGCAATAGGTGCTATCGCATTCACAGGCTCTATCGTTGCATGGGGCAAGCTTTCGGGCAAGATGTTCAAGAAGAATGTATCTATCCCCGGCAAGAACGCTGTAAACGCTCTGCTTGCTATCATCGGCTTAGGCGGCGTTGTGCTCTACTCGCTCAGCATCGCAGGCGTTGTTGATACACAGCTCGGCGACATCGGCATTATCGTTGTAACAGCTGCATATCTTATCCTTGGTCTTACAATGGTCGTTGCTATCGGCGGCGGCGATATGCCTGTTATCATCTCGCTGCTCAACGCTTTCTCGGGTCTTGCAGCAGCATTTGCAGGTCTTTCGATATCCAACTCGGTGCTCGTTGTATCGGGCTGTCTGGTAGGTACTTCGGGTCTTATCCTTACACTTATCATGTGCAAGGCTATGAACAGAAAGCTCTACGCTCTGCTCTTCGGCTCATTCGGCGCAACTGCCAAGAAGGGTGCCGCAGGCGAACAGAAGGAGCCCAAGGCTATGTCTGTTGAGGACGCTTACCTTATTCTTGAAGCTGCTTCAAGCGTTGTATTCATCCCCGGCTACGGTATGGCTGTTGCTCAGGCACAGCACGCAGTCAAGGAACTTTGCGACAAGCTCGAAGAGAACGGCGCAGAGGTTTCCTTCGCTATCCACCCCGTTGCAGGCAGAATGCCCGGTCATATGAACGTTCTTCTTGCTGAAGCTAACGTTCCTTACGAGCAGCTTAAGACTGCTGACGAGATGAATCCGCAGATGTCCAACACAGACGTTGCTATCGTTATAGGCGCTAACGACGTTGTTAACCCCTCTGCTATCGACGATGAGAGCTCACCGCTTTACGGTATGCCTATCATCAACGCTTTCGAGGCAAGAACAGTATTCGTGCTCAAGCGTGGTAAGGGTACAGGCTTCTCGGGCGTTGAGAACCCGCTGTTTACAAACGACAACACCGTTATGATCTACGGTGACGCTAAGCAGACAGTTTCCTCACTCGTAAGCGAATTCGACGAGGGCTAAATCTAAACATAAATCGGAGGTGTGCAGATGAATACGGCTCGGCAAGGCTACAGTACACTTATAGTATCAGGCTATCGCAAGTTTAACGACAGCCTTAAACAGATACTTGGTGAGAACGACTTTACCGACCTCTGCACAGCCGACAGCATAAGTGAAGCAAAACGGCTTGCAGGCAGCAGGCCGTTTGATATTATACTCATAAGAATGCCCGCACCTGACGAGGGCAGCCTTGCAAAAGCAGCACAGAGTTTTACAAAGCTTTGCTCCTGCATAGCGGTGTTTACTTCTCCCGAGAGCTATGACAGCCTTTTTGATATGCTTTATACGAGCGGTGTTTATCTTATACCGCTTACCCCGTCAAGGCAGATGCTTCTCTATTCGCTCGACTGGCTAAAAGCAAGCTGCGAGCGTGTCAAGAGCATCGACCGCAAGAATCTCTCGGCAAACGAGAAGATAGCAAGGCTTCGTGTTGTAAACCGTGCCGTGTGGCTGCTTGTGAGCCGCCGCTCGCTGTCAGAGCAGGAGGCGCAGGAGCATATCGAATCAGCAGCGCAGGCCGAGGGGTTATCAAAGTATGATATAGCACAGCGCATAATTGATGAGTATGATGAGAAATAAGAATTACCGTCCGACGAGAAATTGTCGGGCGGTTTTTGTGTGCGCTTAAACTCTCCGCCTGCTTCGCAGTTCACCTCCCCTTCGGGTATCCGCTGCCACACAGTTTTCTATTGATTTGTAATGTGTTGTGCTAATAAGCTAACCATAAAATTTATTGATAGCTATAACCTGCGCTTATAGCAAACGCCTTTCGTGACAGCGTTATCTTATAGCCACCGTGAAAAGGGTGAAATATCTGTATCGCCAATATGAACACCCGCCGCAAAGCCCCTTGTGACGGGTGTGACAACGTTATCTTTATTGGGCGGCGAGCATTGAGCTTGGGCTGTATCACAGGCTCTCATGCGGTGATTTTCTGCATGATTGCGTGATGATAAGCTCTGTACGTGGTAACGTTATCACGCATTATCATTGACCTTTCGGCTTGTATGCTGTAAACTAAAAGCATAGAAGAAAACAACAACACCCCACAAATCGAAAGGAATGATAACAATGGCACAGCTTAGCTTTGACACAAGAAAAATAAGGGCAGGTTACGACCCGAAGGATAACAACCAGTCGGTGCTTCCGCCTATCTATCAGACGGCATCTTACGATTTCAAGAGCACCGAGCACGCACAGAATCTTTTCACCTACAAGGAGGCAGGCTACCTCTACACCCGTGTGGGCAACCCGACAGTTACCTATTTCTCCGAGAGAGTAAAGGCGCTTGACGGCGCAAAGAATGCTGTTGCAGTCGGCTCGGGTATGGCGGCTATCAGCTACACGCTTTTAAACCTCGCAGCAAAGGGCGGCACGATACTTGCTTCACCCTATCTCTACGGCGGAACTATCGACGCATTCGACAGGCTCTTCCCCGAGCTGGGCGTTAATATCAAGATAACCGATTCGGTTCTTGACCCTGCAAAGCTTGAAGCCGAGCTTACCGATGACGTCAAGGCAGTCTACGTTGAGTCACTCAGCAACCCCAACGCTTACCTGCTTGATATAGATGCTATCTCCGAGGTGGCTCACAAGCACGGCGTGCCCGTTGTGGTAGACAACACCCTCGCTACACCTTACCTCTACAGACCCTTTGAGCACGGTGCTGATATCGTGGTATATTCGGCTACAAAAGCGCTCACAGGCCACGGCAACATCATCGCAGGCCTTATCCTCGACAACGGCGATATGAGCCTTTACACCAAGGAGAGATATCCTCAGTTCTATGAGCCGATAGTTATGCTTAAGGGCAAGTCAACGGCTGACATTTTCCCCGATAATTTCTTTATCTTCCGTGCAACGCTTGTTTATCTCAATCTCCTGGGCGCCGCACTCTCACCGCAGGACGCTTACCTTGCTATCATCGGCCTTGAAACCCTCTCTGAGCGTGTTGCAAAGCAGAGCAGCAACGCCGCAAAGATAGCCGCATACCTCGAAAGCTCGCCCGCAGTTGAATGGGTGCGCCACCCCTCGCTTGCAAGCTACAAGTTCAAGGCACTTGCCGACAAGCATCTGCCTAACGGCGGCGGCGGTGTTCTCTCGTTCGGCATCAAGGGCACACCCGAGCAGGAATCGACATTCCTCAACAACATCAAGCTTTTCAACTATCATGTGAACTTAGGCGACGCCCGCTCGCTTATCGTCGATTCACCCAACACCACCCACAGCGAGCTTGATGAGGACGAGTTAAAGCTTGCCGATATCCCCGCAAACCTAATACGTATATCCGCAGGCCTTGAAGACGCAGATGACCTTATCGCAGATCTCGAACAGGCATTCAAGGCAGCAGGGCTTATTTGAAATGCATAATTCATAATGCATAATGCATAATTGAGGTGTCCTGCTTCGCAGGACGGATTAAACAAAACCGACCCCGAGGATTTTGGATTTCCTCGGGGTCTTGCTATTTTTACTTAGTTGTTAAGTTCGATTACAAGGCCGAATGGCCATTTTATCGCCGCAGGCGATACCTTAATTATGCATTATGAATTATGCATTATGCATTAGCTTTCGCCTTAACTCCCGTCTTGTTTTCCTTTGCCTTAAGTACTGCAAATGTTGCAAGCACGAATGCTGCTGCGAATGCGAGCTGTATGCTTATGCACTTTATAAACAGGCTTTCGGAGTAGACCTGACCGCCTGTGCCGCCGATAGCACAGTTTAATATCTCATACCAGTAAGCGGGGAGGAAAACGGCTATCTTCTTGACGCTGTCGCCCAGATACTGCATGGGAACGAACACGCCGCACAGGAAGCTCATTCCGAGGGCTACGATGTTGCCTACGAGGTTTACGAGCTTTTCGTCAGAGATAAGATTTGATATCAGCAAAACGAGAGAAGCGCACACTACCGTGAATGCTAAGGCGTTGATGATAGCAAGGAACATCTCTCTTGAGGGCTTGCAGCCGCACATCACAATCGGCACGAATATGCAGACAAAGATGAATACCAGCACCATGAATACCGCCGAACCGAGCGCCGTCTGAAAGAGAAAGCGCTTAGGGGACATAGCTGAAGAGAAAGTGCGGTTCTTTATCTCTTTCTCGGTCATAGCTATTATGACAGGGCACAGAGCAAAGAGGAACACGCCCAGGAAGATGTAGGGGATGAACTGGAAGAATGGCGATACTGTTTCAGCGTATTCGCTGCCCTGCTCTGAGATCATCTCGACGTCTGTCTTTTTCGAGAGGGCTTTCTTTGCGCTGGCAAACGCCTCATCAGCCGTGCTGCCGCCTGCGATGTATGCGCTTGCTGTGGTAAGGTAGAGGTCTATTTTCGAGTCAACGAGCGTTTCATAGTATGAGCCGTTCTGTGCCGAGTGGGTGAGTATGCCTTCCGTTTCTCCCTTGGTAAGAGCATCACTAAAGCCTTCGTTTATCGTCAGATAGTAGCGTGAGGGGTTATAGTAAACGCCGTCGAGCTTGTCTCTGTCAGAGGGGTCGCCGTAGCTTACTTTGTTGCTTTCGCTCAGATACTCGCATAGCGACTTTGATGCCTCGGTATTGTCCATATCATTTATCACTATGCCTGCTTTGCTTTCAGTAAAATCCACCTGCTCTTTTGACGAGTTAGCCGATGCCATGCCTATGCCTATGAATATACCGATATACATAATCGCTATGCCTATCTTTGAGCGCAGTATTTTTAAAAAAACTTTATACACTTGCATATTTCTTTCTCCTTGTCATTACAAAGCCGAGTATTGTGAAGAAGAGTGTTACGGCTACCATTGTGAGCATCTTGGTGATGTATCTGTCCATATTGCCGTCAACATTTAGCACATAGAGCGCATCGCATACGAGTGCGGCGGGGTTTATGTTGTTGAACCACGGTGCTTTGTCCATAAGCAGATACTTTATATCGCCCACCATAAGCCCCGACAGGAAGCACAGCACCATTGAGAATGCGATAGAAAGCCCGACTCTTGCGCCCTCTGAGAACTTGCCGATAGTGCCGCAGAAGAAGCCTATCGCAACGCCCATCCAACTGCCGACTATGGCTGTGAGCATCGCCATGCCCGTGCTTACGCCCAAGTCATCACGCAGTATAAATACGATGTAGATCACCGCTATCGCCGAGCATACCGACTGTACTAAGCACCCCGAGATAAGCCCTGCAAAGTTCTTTGAAAGCTTGCCCGTGGGCGATACGCAGTTTCTGATGCCTAAGGCCGAGAGGTTTGCTTCGTTCATTGAAGCTATGTTTATGCCGACCGTAGTTCCCAGTATGCACACCATAGCTATGAGGTTATACATATATGTCATATAGGTGTTCATGTTGCCGTCAGAGAGGTCACGGCGGTCGTTTGCCTTAAGCTCTTTTGAAAAAGCCTCGCTGACCTTTGCAACAGATGTGGGGTCTTTCTTTGCATTTTCGATTATCACTGATTCGGTAACGCTGTAGCGGTCGATAAAGCTTCTGATTATCGTTTGGTCAACGCCGGTAGTCTTTACTTTGAGCGAAAACTCGCCATCTGATACTATTACGCCCTTGACGTCGCCGTCTTCAAGCATCTGTAAAGCTTTTTCCTCGTCAGCGTATGTTGTATTAAAAAGTGCATCATCGCCCTCGCTCACCCCGTCCATAACAGACTTGAATGTGGCGTTGTCGCTCTTTAAAACTACTGCCACGTCTATGGAGTTGTATTTTATGTCCTTGTCATATACGCTCAGAAGCGTTACATGGAAAAACGTCGCCAGTATCACAGGCCATATCATCAGCCAGAATATGACAGATTTCTCTCTTATGCACGAGAGGGTGTAGTATTTTATGTTATGAAGCATTTTCTTTACCTCTCTTAATCCTTATCTCTAAGTTCCTTGCCTGTCAGCTCTAAGAATACTGTGTTGAGCGTGGGCTGCTCGCTTGATACTCTGCCAATGTGTACCCCTGCGTTTTGCAGAAGGTTTAAAAGCCTTACCACATTGTGCTTGCCGCCTGTGTACTTGACCGTAAGCTCGCCGTTGTCGTAAGCCTTTTCAAATACGTGGTCAAGCTCGCCTACCTTTTCAAATATCTCATCATCAAGCGCCCTTGCCTCTACCTTTACAGTTTCCGAGCACTTGACGTTTGATTTTAGCTCATCAATAGTGCCCGATGCGATAACTCTGCCCTTGTCCATAACCGCTAAGCGTGTGCATATCTGCTCTACTTCCTCCATATAGTGCGAGGTGTAGATCACCGTAGCGCCTGCTTTGTTGAGGTCGATTATGCCTTCGAGAATCTTGTTTCTTGACTGGGGGTCGACTGCAACAGTCGGCTCGTCGAAGATTATCAGCTTCGGCTTGTGTGCGATGCCGCAGGCGATGTTGAGTCTTCTTAAAAGACCGCCCGAGAGCTTTTTCGGCTTGAACTTTACAAAGTCCTCCAGCCCCGTAAAGGCTATCGCTTCCTCGACCGCCTTTTTGCGCTCGGCCTTGTCCTTGATATACAGCCCGCAGAAGTAGTCGATGTTCTCATACACCGAAAGCTGTTCGAAGACTGCCACATTCTGCATTACCACGCCGATGTCTTTCTTGATGTCGTAGGCGGTGGGCTTCATCTCACGCCCGAATATCTGTATGTCGCCCTTGTCGTATGAAAGAAGCGAGAGCAGGCAGTTTATAGTGGTCGTCTTGCCCGAGCCGTTAGGCCCTAAAAGCCCGAACACCTCGCCCTCTTTTATTTCAAGCGAGAGGTGGTCTACCGCCACAAGCTCCTTATACCTTTTTACGAGTTTGTCTATCTTTACAACAGTTTCTGCCATGATAATGACCCTCCGTTTCGTATTTTCTGTATTCATTATACCACGCCCGAAATCGGTTTTGTAGTGTGTCTTGTAATATGTTGATATTACATTTGTCACTTTTGGGGGTGACAGGCGCAAAAAAACACCGCCCTTTATAAGACGGGTACTGATACAGAATAACTATAATGATGATTGAGGGAAACCCTTTTGAAAAAGGGTTCTCCCTCAAACTCCCTTCCTAAAACTTCTGTTT
>CADAGC010000046.1:0-26168 GCA_902787365.1 uncultured Ruminococcus sp.
TGTGTCTGTAATTTCTTGCCATAACAAAACCTCCTATGGTTTATATTATACCATAGGAGGTCTTTTTTGTCACTGTACGTTTTTAATGGTTCGGTTCAAAAGCTTGCAGGGGCTTTGTTTCTGCGAAAACCTGACGCTCATAAATTGCAGGCTCGTGAATACGACCCTTGCCTTTGAGTATTCTACCGTAAATGCCGATATTATCGGAACGGTGGACAGTATCAAGAATCCCTCGGGCGGTGTCATCAAATGTGACGGCATTGGTGAGCTTATCATGGAGGAAGACAAGGTCGATGTGAGCAAGACCGAAATTGTCAGCAAAAGCGTTAGTGTGGCGGTATGATATGAAGTATAATTTTGATGAAATGATCGACAGAACAGGCACTAACTCCTACAAGTGGGACATTGCCGAAGGTGAACTGCCCATGTGGGTGGCAGATATGGACTTCCGTACTGCTACAGAGATAATCAAAGCAATAACCGAACGTGCCGAGCACGGAGTTTTCGGGTATTCGACGATTCCAGACGAGTGGTACAGCGCATATATCAACTGGTGGAAAAACAGGCACGGTATTGAATACAAAAAAAGCGAGCTAATATTCAGCACGGGAGTTATCCCCATTATTTCAAGCTGTGTGAGAAAGCTGACTGCTCCTGCCGAAAATGTGCTTATCATGACACCTGTGTACAACATCTTCTACAACTGTATCAGAAACAATGGCAGAAATGTGCAGGAATTTCCGTTTGACTATGATAATGGCGCATACAGCATTGATTTTGACAGACTTGACAAGGCATTGTCCGAGCCACAGACGACGCTGATGCTGCTGTGTAATCCGCATAACCCTATCGGCAGGATATGGGACAGAGAAACACTTGCTAAGATAGGCGAATTGGCATACGATAACGGCGTGACAGTCATCTCCGACGAGATACACTGCGACCTCACCGACCCGGGCTGTGAATATGTGCCTTTTGCCTCAGTCTCGGAAAAGTGCAGGGATAACTGCGTAGTCTGCATCTCACCTACAAAGACGTTCAATCTTACAGGCTTGCAGACTGCGGCGGCTGCCGTTCCGAACACAAGGCTCAGGCACAAGGTATGGCGTGCGCTAAACACCGACGAGGTGGCAGAGCCCAATGCCTTTGCGGTACAGGCGGCTGTTGCGGCGTTTGAACAGGGCGGCGAATGGCTCGATGAACTAAGGCAGTATCTCTATAATAACAAGCAGCTTGTTTCCAGATTCATTACAAAAGAGATACCACAGATAAAACTTGTGCCGTCAGATGCGACCTATCTTCTCTGGCTGGACTGCACATCGCTGCGTATTACATCAAGGGAGCTTGCAGGACATATTCGCAAAAGCACAGGACTTTATCTTTCAAGCGGAGATATCTACGGCAGCAGGGAATGCTTTTTAAGAATGAATATCGCCTGCCCGAAAGCTATGGTGCAGGACGGTCTTGAACGGCTGTTGAAGGCAGTCAGGACACTATCACTATGATCTACCTTATAAAAGGACTGCTGATAGGCTTGATCTTCGGCGTTCCTGTCGGGGCTGTGGGTACGCTGTGCGTTTCAAGAAGTCTGCAATATGGTGTGAAAAGCGGTATCGTGACAGGGCTTGGTGCTTCAACTGCCGAACTTTTCTATTCGATAGTCGGGGCTTTCGGGATAACTGTGATCTCGGGCTTCCTTGAACGGCACAGCACGGTTATAAATATCATCGGCGGAGCACTTATTATTGCAATGGGTGTTATGACCTTTATCAAAAGCCCGAAACAGCAGGAGGATAATGCCAAAGCCGGATATGCAGGAATGTATCTGTCAGCCTTTGCAGTCTGTATCACTAATCCTGCGGCTGTTGTAACATATCTGTTTGCATTCTCATATTTCGGGATAAACGGAACGCTGGGTGCAGCTAACGGAGCATTGCTTGTTGTTGGTATAGTCACAGGAACACAGATCTGGTGGATAACACTTTCTTTCCTGTCGCAGCTTATAAAGAAAAAAGCCGGAGAAAAAGGCTTTGCAATAATGAATAAGCTGTTCGGACTGATAATGATCGACTTCGGAGCAGCAGTATATATCAAAGTAATAAAGGAGCTGTTTTAAATGAGCAAAAAGGTACTTATCATATCGTCAAGCCCGAGGGCAAAGGGCAATTCCGCAAGGCTGGCGCAGAGCTTTGCCGAGGGTGCAAGGTCGGCAGGCAATAAGGTCGAGTTTGTTTCACTTCACGACAAGCAGATCGGCTTTTGCAAGGGCTGCTTTACCTGTCAGAAAACGCAGCGCTGTGTGATACATGACGATGCGGACGTTATCCGTGAGAAGATGCTGACCGCCGATGTGCTTGTGTTCGCAACGCCGATATATTATTACGAGATGAGCGGTCAGCTAAAGACAATGCTTGATCGGGGAAATCCGCTGTTTACGGCAGACTACGCATTCAGAGACATCTACGTTCTGACCACCGCAGCCGAGGACGAAGAATATGTTCCGAAGCGTGCAGTCAGCGGTATCGAGGGCTGGATAGAATGCTTTGAAAAGGCAAGGCTTGCAGGCTCGCTGTTCTGCGGAGGAGTAACAAATATAGGTGAGATAGAGAGCAGCGGCAAGCTGAAGGAAGCATATGAAATGGGCAGAATGATATGAACAAAAAGAAAATGATCGTTCTGACAGTTATAGCTGTACTGCTGATAGGTGTGGTGATATTTATGTTTATTCCGAAGGATAGAAAGAGCGACAAGCGTATGACAGTAACTGTCGGTGACAGGACTTTTACGGCGATGCTCTATGACAACAAGACCGCGCAGGAGTTTTATGACCGTCTGCCTATGACCCTTGAAATGAGCGAGCTGAACGGAAATGAGAAATACTACAACCTCGATAATCCGCTGCCGACAAACAGCTCTGTTGCGGGGCATATCTCAAATGGCGATATACGTCTGTTCGGTGATGACTGCATCGTGCTGTTCTATGACAGCTTCACAAGCGGTTATTCCTACACGAACATCGGATATATCGAGGACACGGACGGTCTTGAAGAAGCCCTCGGGAGCGGAAGCGTTACGGTGACTTTTGAAGCTAAGTGAGGCAGGTATGAAAAAAGATTTATTTCTCTTATTTGCAGCCGCAATGATACTTACAGCCTGCGGGAATATGGCAGATACTGACGGCGATGAGCCTGTAAGCAGTATAGCAGAAACAACCTCTGTTTGTGCTGTATCATCTTCTGCCGATACAACATCAGAAAGCTTAACTGTTAGTTCAAAAGAGGTTTTGAACACTGCAAACGAATCAGAAACAACAACCATTGTATCTGCGGAGAATAAAGAAACAATATCAAGCTCTGCTGTGCAGACAGAAACTGATATAATAACTACTCCGCAGGAAATTGAAATAACAACCGAAGTACCACCGGAAACGACTACTACAGCCGTCCCCGAGGAAACTACTGCGGTAGATGCTCTGATAATAACCGTAAACGGCACACCATTTTCTGCAAGTTTCTACGACACACACGCAGCAGAGGAGTTTAAATCAATGCTTCCGCTTTCTTTTGAGATGAACGAGCTGAACGGAAATGAGAAATACATCTACACCGATACGAGCTTTACCACCTCTGCCGAAGCTGTAGAATATATCCGCAAGGGTGAGCTTATGCTGTACGGCGACAGCTGTGTAGTGCTGTTCTATGACAGCTTTTCAACACCTTACAGCTATACAAGGCTTGGATATATCGAAAATGCGGAGGGGCTTGAAAATGCAGTCGGCACAGGGAGCGTTACGGTGCGCTTTTCGGCAGGATAGGATAAAGATATGAAAAAACGAATTATTCCATTAATTATCGCCGCATTTGCACTTACCGCCTGTGGAAGCACATCGGAAGGTAGCAGCGGCACTGTGACCACAAGTATAGAAACAGACTCCTCGGGGGTGGCAACTGTGCAAACAGAGAATACAATACCGGGAGAGAAAACAGAGCTTGAAAGCGGACTGTCCTATGCTGAGTTTGACGGCGACTATCAGTTTGATAAGTTCTTATCCGAGGGCGGTGCAGAAAGCGACATGAGCGTTATTGCCTTCTTAGGCAAAAATATGCTCGGAGATATTGCAGGCAGCTTTGGCGGTGATAACTTCGGCTGCTCGGCATTTTCTGCAAAGGGTGAAAACGGATACTACTTCGGGCGCAATTTTGATTGGTATAACTGTGATGCTCTCGTTGTCATTACACACCCCGACAGCGGCTATTCCTCGATATGTACCACAAACACAAACTTCATCGGCATTGACGGTCTGCTGTCTGATAAGTCGCTTGTTACAGCAGCTATATATGCACCCCTCGACGGAATGAATGAAAAGGGCTTGTGCGTATCGGTCAACATGATCGAGGACAATGAAGCGGTAGATCAGAACACAGATAAGCCCGATATAACTACGACTACAGCGGTGCGGCTGCTGCTTGATAAGGCAGCTACAGCTGATGAAGCGATAGAGCTTCTCGGACAGTACGATATGCACGCTTCAAAGGGAATGACGGTGCATTTTGCTGTTGCGGATAACAGCGGAAAATGCGTGGCTGTCGAATATCTGAACGATGAGATGATCGTCACCGAAACACCTGTTGTTACAAACTTCTATTTTGCGCAGGGCGAGAAAAACGGCAAAGGAACACAGCAGTCTCACGAGAGGTACGATATACTGATGCAGACGATCTCCGATACCGAGAGCTTTGACTCGGAAAGTGTAATGAGCGCACTTGAAAGCGTTTCAAAGCACCACTACAATGACGGCGAGACAACGGAATGGAGCGCAGTATTCGATCAGCAGACAGGTGAAGCAGTATACTGCCACAGAGAAAATTATGAAAAGAAATACACATTCAGCATAAATGGTCAGGAGGAATAGCTATGACATTTGCAGAAGTCGCTTTAAGGCTGACAGCGGCAAAGGCAGCTGCAAGGCTGCCACGAAAAGCGGTGCTCGATATACAGCAAAGGCGGCTTCGCAGAATGCTTAGGTTTGCTTTTGAGCATTCACGCTATTACAGGGCGGCTTTTCGTGCGGCAGGAATAACCGGACAGAACATTGACAAAATGCCGATAGAGCGCTTCCCGACTATCGACAAGCAGGTGCTTATCGACAGCTTTGAGGATATAGTGACCGTCAAGGGTATCACACAAGAGAAGATGCGCCGTTTTGATACCGAAAAAAACGCAGGCAAAAATCTCGGCGGCAAATATCACATCGTTCACAGCTCGGGCAGTACGGGAAAGCCTGCCTATTTCCTTTATGATGATAAGGCGTGGGATACAATGCTGATCGGCATTATCCGTGCGGCGCTGTGGAATATGTCAATGCCTGAAATACTGCGTTTCAAGCAGCAGAGGCCAAAGATACTCTATATAGCCGCAGCAGACGGCAGATATGGCGGAGCAATGGCTGTCGGTGATGGACTTGACGACCTCGGCTTTGAAAAACTGGTGCTTGATGTTCAGATACCGACATATGAGCTTATTAAAAAGCTCTCCAATTTCAAGCCTGATGTCATTATAGGCTATCCCACAGCCATAAATATACTTTCGCAGATAAGCGAATTGAATCTGTCACCCGGAAGGATCATCACCTGCGGAGAACCTCTCGGCAGAGATATGCACAGATCATTCCGCAGACATTTCAGGTGCGAGGTCATAAACTTCTACGGTGCAAGCGAGTCGATCGCTATCGGTGTGGGCGATGACAAAAGCGGCGGTATCTATCTTTTTGACGATATGAATTACATTGAAGTTGCAGAGGACGGTATCTATCTGACCTGTCTGTATAACTTTGCTCAGCCGCTTATCCGCTATAAGATCGGTGATATTGTAAGCCCCGAACGCTGTGACAGCCGCTATCCTTTTTCAAAGCTCGGAAACATCTCAGGCAGATCAGAGGACATAATATGGTTTGCAAACGCTCACGGCAGAAAGGAATTTCTCCACCCGCTCTCCGTTGAGGGGCTTTGCATTGATGAGCTGATCGACTATCAGTTTGTTGTGACTTCAAGCACTCATTTTGAGATACACATTCAGACCGCAGGCAATAAAAATGTTACGGAGGAACTGGAATTATATCTCAGACGGATCCTCGCTTCAAACGGACTTGAAAATGTGAACTTTGATATAAAACCGGTAAATACGATAGGTGCAGACAAACAGACAGGCAAGAAACGCCTGATCGTAGACAAGAGGTGAGCTATGGCGGAAATAATTCTGAAAGGCAGAGGCATCAGCAAGAGCTTTGACGGTATCAAAGTTCTTGAAAAAATTGATATTGATATTCCTAAGGGCAGCTTTACCGTGATAATGGGCTCTTCGGGCGCAGGAAAGTCTACGCTTTTATACGCTCTCAGCGGAATGGATAAGCCTGATTTGGGTCAAATAGAATACAAAGGCAAAAGCATTACGGAGCTTTCGGAAAGGCAAATGTCAAAGCTAAGGTCGGAGGAATTCGGCTTTATTTTTCAGCAGATACACCTTGTCAGCAGTCTCACACTTTTTGAGAACGTGACCGTTGCAGGCTGTGCCCGAAAAGCGGACACGGCAGATGTAATTAAGCGCACCGAAAAGCTCTTTGAAAAAATGAATTTGTTGGGTGTAAAGGACAAGCTGCCCTCTGCTGTATCGGGCGGCGAGGGGCAGCGTGCGGCGGTGGCAAGGGCTGTTATAAAATCTCCCGGTATAGTTTTTGCTGATGAGCCTACAGGCGCACTCAACAGGAGCAACACCGACGGAGTTCTTGATCTGCTAAGCGGCATACATAACGAGGGGCAGACAGTGCTTATGGTCACTCACGATATGCACTGTGCTTTGCGTGGCGACAGGATAATTTACCTTGATGACGGGCATATCAAGGGTGAGCTTTCGCTTGGCGGTTTTGTTCCCGGAGACATACAAAGGCAGCAGCGATTATCCGACTGGCTTGCCGCTCAGGGGTGGTAGTATGAGGTTCCGCACAGTTTTACTCGGTAATATACGCAAACGCAAAATAACGCTTGCGGTCATCATTCTGCTTTGTACTGTGGTGTGCGCCGCTGTGAATACTGCCTTTACAACCCTGCACAATTCACAGGAGTATCTTTCAGCCGAAGCCGAGCGTTTAGGCGGCGGTGATATTATCTACTGGCTGTCGGGAGCGCAGGACTATAACGCCCTTGCCAATGAAGTGACAGGCAGCGGTATGGCAGAGCGTGCCGATATCCGGCAGCTTATCTTTTCGGGCTACAGCATTAACGGCACGCATTCCGACAACGAGGGGCAGATTATATCATATCGGAACAATGAAAATGACTACCGCTTTATAAATGGCAGTATGAACGGCTATACCCCGAATATTGCAATCGCTGATGAAGAAGTATATGTATCACCTGCGCTTGTATCGGGCTATGATGTGAAAATAGGCGACATTGTTACCTTCGAGCTTTCAAGAACGACAGACAAGGCGGTTTTTACTGTTGCAGGCTTTTATGAAGACCCGATCATGGGCAGCTCTATGATAGATATGAAGGGCTTTCTGATCTCCGAAACGGCTTATGATGAGCTGACGGAGAGGATAAATAATATCCCGAAGCTGAATCTGCTTGCGAGACAGGGGGCTATGCTCCATGTGTTCTCAGATGATAAAAGCCTGTCCGCAGATGAGCTTGGTAGGAATCTGAGACAGCAGACCGACCTTGGCAAATATACCGAGTTTATGTATACAAAGGAAACTCTCTCGAGCTTTATGCTGCTGCTTGCGAATGTGCTTTCGGGTTTCTTATTCGGCTTTGCGGCGGTGTTGCTTATAATATGTATCATTATCATTACCCACACGATAACGTTCACGATCGGTCAGGAAAAGGGCGATATCGGCATACTCAAAGCAATGGGCTTTACAAACGGTCTTATAAAGCGTGTGTATCTCTGCGAATACGGTTTTGCGGCAATGCTTGGGCTGCTGCTCGGGATAATAATGTCATTGCCCGTATCGAAGATGGTTTGTGCAAATGCTGTGACCTCGTTGGGAATTATTGTGCCTGCTGAAATATCCCTGCCGTTTGCAGCAATATTTACGGCTGTTTGGATAGTCATAATATCAATCATCATAGTTCTGCCCTGCCGCAGACTTGACAGGATAACGCCTGTCAATGCAATACTTGGCAGAGACAGCAGCCGTCAGACTGTTTCAAAGCATAGCCTTGACCTTAAACGTCTGACCCTTTCTCTTGCGATAAGAGAACTGCTCAGCGGCAAAAAGCATTACATAGCTGTATGTATCATATCAGCATTTCTGACGTTTTTCTGCGGTATCGTGCTTGATATGAACGGTTGGCTCGGCAAAAACGGCGAGGGGCTTATGGACGCATTCTCCGCCGCAGACCACGACATAGGATTTCAGCCGAAAGCGGCTGTTAACATGGGTGCTGTCGAGGATATTATCGGGCAGTATGACAGCATTCAGGAGATATACGGTCTTGCTATGCAAAGCGCTGCGATAAACGGCTCCGATTGCACGGCAAACATCATTGATAATGTGGACAAGTTTCATATCATATCGGGACGAAAGCCCTCAAATCCCAATGAGATAGTGATAACCAAAACGATCTCTGAGAGCCTTAGTATCGGCATCGGCGATAACGTGACCGTTGACAGCAAGGGAAACAGCGCTATGTTTCACATAAGCGGCATATATCAGTGTGCCAACGAAATGGGTGCAAATATCGGTATGAGTGAGCAGGGCTATCAGCGCCTTGCGGACACTGACGGTTATATCTGGTGCTACCACTATATCCTGAAAAACGGCGACCGGAATGAAGAGATACTGAAAGCCTTGCAGGATAGGTTCAAGCTAAAAGCCGATATCCACACAAACTCATGGTCGGGACTTTCGGGTATCGTCAGCACAATGCACTTGCTTACTGTGTTTATGTATGCGGCAGCTGCGGTGTTTATTCTTGCAGCGGTAGGCTTGCAGGGCGGCAAAATGCTTGTTCGTGAGCAAAAGGATATGGCGATACTTAATAGTATCGGCATCACATCAAAAAAGCTGCGGCTGGGCTTTACGCTGAGGATAGGTCTTGCAGCTCTTATCGGCTCTGCCGTAGGCGCTGCAGTGTGCATCTTTTCGGCTGATGCACTTATCTCAAGGATAATGGCAGGCTTTGGTATCGGGCAGTTCATTTCCAAAAACGGCGTGCTTTTTGCGGTACTATCGGCGGTATCAGTCAGCCTGCTGTTCGGGTCGTTCGCATACATTTTTTCACGCAGGATAAAAACTATCCCTATATCACTTTTGACCTCAAAGGAATGAAAGGAGAAACAATATGAAAAAGGTTTTATCGGTAATATCTGCATTTGCTTTGCTTGTTATGAGCGGATGCTCATCAAATGAAAACAGTCAGAATAACGAACAGTCTGGCGGTACAGAAAACAGCGCAGGCTATGAATATCACATCAGCGAAAGTATGCCGGAGGAAGAAAACACTCAGCCGACCGTGACCGCAGACGGTGAAATGCTGTCTGACATTTATGTAACATTCGGCGGTGGACAGAGATTTGCAATGCACCCCTACAACAATGACACAGCAGCAGAGCTTATCCGAAATATTGGCAGCGACGGAAAGCGTCTGCCGATTTATGACTTCAAAGGCTATGAGGGCGATGATGTGTTCCAGTATTATGATATACCGAGTCGCTTTGAGATACCCTCAGTGCCCGAACATATCACTGCCGAAAAATCGGGAGAGGTATATTACAGCACTCCAAACCGCATAATGCTCTTCTTTGGTGATGCTCAGATCGAAGGTGATTTTACAAAGGTGGGCTATATAAATGACTCGGAGGAGTTCAGAGAAGCTGTAAAAAATAATCCCGAAGTCGAAGGCTGGGGTAATCTTATCGTGGCAGTTAGTTTAAACTGAAAATGAGGTGTAAATATGGAACTATAAATGAGCATTTCAACAATGGATTTGACAAAATGCACAAAAACAATTTAATGAATTAAAGCGAGGGAAGCAGACTTTTTCTTTGAAGAAACAGCAATATCATAAAGATAGCAGTTATTTGTAAGACACTCCGGAAATGTGATGTCGGAGAAATAATTATTGGGTATTGCATACGACCGTAGTCTATTGGCGCACACAGAATCCGTTCCGTAACCTCGCTTTCATATCGGCAATATCTTCATCGTAAAGTTTGCCGCCTTTGTTGACACGGTGGGCTACCTGATTGAACGAATTGGATATTGAAGATATGTACCTCGCTATCTGTTTTATATCTGCGGTTGATCGCTTCAAGCTCCATATCGTTCACACGGAATGTAATCAGGTGCTTGCGTACTTCGCTCGGCTCGGTGTCCTGCGGTGGTGATTCGCCTTAGGTGGTTTCATAGGGTGGTTTTCTCGTAAATGGGATTGCTTTTTCGGGAACGGTGTGGTATAATTTAGGAGTAGAAGTTAGCGTCTCACCCGTATGCAGGAGGAGGTGCTGAAAACCGTAGTCAAGTATGCTCCCGCTGCTCTCAAAAAGCCCGATGATTATGAAGCACGTTCCAATCTGATGTGGGCATCAAGCTGGGCGCTCAACGGCTTCCTGTTCAGCGGTGTTTCTCAGGACGCTATCGCTCACATGATCGAGCATGAGCTTTCCGCTTTCTACAACATCACCCACGGTCACGGACTTGCTATCATCATTCCGAGGTGGCTGACCTATATCCTCAGCGATAAAACTGCACCGAAGATCAAGCGTTTCGGTGTAAATGTCCTCGGCGTAGATGCTTCTCTTTCCGATATGGACGGAGCTAAGGCAGCGATCAAAGCTCTTGAGAAATTCTACTTTGAGACACTCGGACTTCAGAGCCGTCTGAGCGACCTCGGCATTGACGATAAGAATTTCGCACTTATGGCAAAGAAAGCCTGCGGCGCAAAGGGCAAGCTGGTCGGATTTACAACTCTCACTCCTGTCGATGTTGAGGAGATATTTAAGAAGTCTTTGTAATAAGTATAAAACGGAGGATAAACCTATGTATTTAGAAAAAATCAACAGCCCTGCCGATGTCAAAAAGCTGGAGGTATCACAGCTCAGGACACTTGCGGACGAGACAAGAGCCGCACTTATCAACAAGATCAGCAAAGCGGGCGGTCATCAGGGTCCGAACCTTGGCGTGGTGGAACTGACTGTGGCATTTCACTATGTTTTTGATTCCCCGAAGGACAAGATCGTTTTTGACGTATCGCACCAGTGCTATCCCCACAAGATTCTGACTGGCAGGAAGGAAGCGTTCCTTGACGAAGCACATTTTCACGATGTGACGGGGTATACCAACCCCAACGAGAGTGAGCATGATATGTTCATTGTCGGTCACACATCTACCTCTGTTTCCCTTGCTCTTGGACTTGCAAAGGGACGTGATCTGAATAAGCGCAGCGAAAATATCATTGCCCTTATCGGTGACGGTTCGCTTTCGGGCGGTGAAGCTCTCGAAGCTCTTGACTACGCAGGCGAGTATGACAAAAACCTCATTATCATCGTGAATGACAACGACCAGAGTATTGCCGAAAACCACGGAGGACTCTACAAAACGCTGAAAAAGCTCCGTGAATCGAACGGCACTGCCGAGGATAATCTGTTCCGTGCAATGGGACTTGATTATCACTATCTTGATGACGGTCACGATACCGCAAAGCTGGTGGAGTTGTTTGAAAGCGTGAAGGACATCGACCACCCTGTTGTGCTGCATATCCACACTATCAAGGGAAAAGGCCTGCCTTATGCGGAAAAAGACCGTGAGAGCTGGCACGCAGGCGGACCGTTCCATGTGGAGGACGGCTCACCGCTGTACCCTTATGAGGGCGGCGAAAGCGTTGTGTTCAACTGCCTGAAGGAACTGCTGGACACCAATGAAAATGCCATTGTTCTGAATGCCGCAACTCCAATGGGACTGGGATTTGTCCAGGGTGTCCGTGAGGAATACGTCGAACGTGGACAGTTCATTGATGTCGGCATTGCAGAAGAAAATGCCGTTGCAATGGCAGGCGGTATCGCACGAAACGGCGGCACAGCCGTATTCGGCACATTTGCGCCGTTCTTCCAGAGGACTTATGACCAGATGTCACATGATGTATGCCTGAATGACAGCCCTGCGACTTTTCTTATCCTCAGTCCCGGTGCATACGGCATGAATTCCAATACGCACATTGCGCTGTGTGATATACAAATGTTTGCACATATCCCAAATCTCATTTATCTTGCGCCTGCAAGCAATGAGGAATTCACCCAGATGTTCAGATATGCGACAACGCAGAAGCAGCATCCGGTTGCCATCCGTATTGTGGACAATCTGAAATCGACAGGAGTCGCTGACGATACGGATTATTCCGTTCTGAAAAACAAGGTCGAACGCAAAGGCGGTAAGGCAGCACTCTTTGCAGTGGGCGGACTTGTTCCCATGGCACTGGAAGTGGCTGATAAAATAAAAGCGCAGACCGGAGTAGAGATCACAGTTATCAATCCGGGATTTGTCAGCGGTGTGGACGAGGAGCTACTGAATACATTAAAATCTGACCACAGCCTTGTTATCACCATTGAGGACGGCGAGGTCATGGGCGGCTACGGACAGAATATTGCAGCCTTCTATGGTGATTGTGATATGCGTGTCCACTGTCACGGTATTTCAAAGGCATTTCACACGGAATTCAAGGCAGAGGAACTGCTTGATGCTCACGGTATTTCTGTTGATAAGCTGACCGCTGAGATCACTAATGCACTGAAATGATGATCTGCCTCACGAAATATGATATCGAGGATTCATAAGCATGACCTACCCAAACATAACTAAAGCCACATTCCTCACCCGCCCAAACCGCTTTATCGCAGAGGTTGAGATAAACGGGCGCAAAGAGACAGTTCACGTCAAGAACACGGGGCGGTGCAGGGAACTTCTGATACACGGCGCCGAGGTGTGGCTGACCGAGCCGAAAACGGCAGGCAGAAAGACAAGATATGACCTGGTAGCGGTGCGCAAAAACACGGGCGTGCTGTTTAATATCGACAGCGGGGCGCCCAATAAGGTCATGCGTGAATGGCTTGATGCGCAGAGCTTTGACAGGGTGATACCCGAGTATACCTACGGCAATTCCCGTGTGGATTTTTATATGGAGAGAGGGAATGAAAAACACCTGCTCGAAGTCAAGGGCTGTACTCTTGAGATAGGCGGCGTGGGGTACTTCCCCGATGCGCCCACCGAGCGTGGTGTCAAGCATATCAGAGAGCTTATAAGGGCAAAGGCCGAGGGCTATAATTCGGCGATAGGCTTTGTGATACAAACAGACGGCGTAAGCGAGGTGCGCCCGAATGTCGCCACCCACGCAGAGTTCGGCAAGGCGCTCAATGATGCCAAGGCGGCGGGCGTTAAGGTGTTGTTTTTCACCTGCCACGCAGAGCCTGACAGCTTGATAATAACAGGCATGACGGAGGGGTGAAAATGGACAGTAAAACCAACTGGCGCTATGCCTATGACCGCCTGATAAAATCCCTCACTGCCCTCGGCTTCCCTGCCGAGCTTGGGGATATGATAGCACGCCATATCGGCAGCCCGAAAGGGATTGAGCGCATGACATCTTACCTCAACCACGTCAGACCCGAAAGTATGGAGCTTATCGCAGATGAGATGATTGCGATAAAAAGCGACATCGACAGGTGGCGTGAGCGAAAAGAGAGCCTCAGGGCAAATGAAAGCTATAATAACGTGCTCAATAACGGGCTTGATGATGATGAATAGCTAACAAAAAACTGACTCCGCAAAAAAGCGAAGCCAGTTTTTATTATAGGCAATACCGCACGACCATTGTATGTCAGATGCGCTGACAAATTTTTCGTCAGATTGCCTATATCCGCCGCAGTTTTACTGGCGTAAGACAAGGTGGGATTTGGGCGATATGACGGAAAATTTTCAAGCATATGGCATACAAAGGCGTAAGCCGTTGGTTGTGCGGTGTTGCCTATATCGAATTGAGTGCCCGAAGCCCGAAGCATACGCCAATGGTCGCTGCGGTCATTATGAGTATGGCGGGAATGGTGCTCTTTGTGCCGCCCTTTAAGAAGCGGTACCAGTCGTATTTCTCTGCCACCTCGCCGTTCTCTGCGTGAATGAGGGCGTTGACCGAATAGAAAATGCCGTAAAGCCCGAACGGGATAAAGCCGTAAAGTGCCTGTATAACGCTAAGCTTCACGCCCTTTTCAAAAAAGCAGAATGATATCACGCCCAGCAGCGGCACAAGCAGGTGGAAGTAAAGATTAGCCCCCTTGAAAAGCGGCGGGTATGACTTCTCGACTATGGGTGCAAGATACAGCACCACCGTCAGCATTGTGAGCGTAACGCCCACCGTGAAAACGTATTTGAGCGTGCAGAGTGTCTGCGGCATCTTGTCCTGCGAGGTGTAGATAATCTGACACACCGCATACACCGCCGCATATGCACCATACAGAAGATTTGACTGCACGGTGAAATACTTGATGCTCTTTATGCCGTCGCCTGCTAAGTGCTCATCAGCTACGATGCCCAGCATCATAACAACAGTTCCCACAACCGTGAGCAGCACCGCAAGGATATTAAGTATCAGCGAAATTATAAAAGACGTTTCCATAACATCACTCGTTTATCCTTGCACGTATTATCTTGCGTGATGCAGTCTTGACAAACTCCTTGTCACGGAAGATGATATTTGCTATGCGCTTTGCGGGCTGGAATGTGTCGTTTACCTCGTCAACCTTTTTGCGTATCTCTGCCTGAATGTCCTTTGACTTGTAGTCGGGGTCGGGGTATATCTGTGCGGTTATCACTGTGCCGTCCTCGTAGACAACTATTTCTTTTATGGGGCGGAATGCTGCAAACTTGTTCTCTATCTCCTCGGGAGAAACGTTCTCGCCGTTTGAGAGAATGATGAGGTTTTTCTTTCTGCCCGTGATGTAGAGATAGCCGTCATCATCAGCGTAGCCTAAGTCGCCAGTTTTGAGCCAGCCGTCGGGGGTGAGGGTGTTTTCTGTCTCCTCGGGTTTTTTGTAATAGCCTTTCATTACCGACTTGCTTCTTACCCATATCTCTCCGTCAACAGTTCTGACTTCGCAGCCACGAACTATCTTGCCTACCGAGTCGGGCTTGGGGCAGCCCACTATACCTGTGCATATTCTCGGTGCGCACTCTGTCATACCGTAGCCCTGCGCTATGTCTATACCGAATTTCTTAAAGCCCTCGATTATATCAGGGCTAAGGTAAGCGCCGCCTGAGAAGATAGCCTTTAAGTTCTTGCCGAACGTCTCTCTCGCTATAACTTTTTTAAGCGGTATGCGCTTTGCGGCCTGCTGCATACGGCCGAGTATGGTCGATGCTATCATAGGAACAAAGGTGCAGTATTCAGGCTCAAAGAGCTTAAGGTTTTTCTGTATGTGGAAAAGCGAATCATTCACGCACACGGTAACGCCGTTCCATAAGCTGTGAAGAATGTCTATGGTAAAGCAGAAAACATGGTGGATAGGCAGCACGGTGAGCAGCTTCTCGCCGTGGTAGTCATCATCGGGGGTGCAGGTGGTGTTGTCGATAAAGTTGCCGTGGGTGAGCATAACACCCTTGCTCACACCCGTTGTGCCCGATGTAAAGAGTATAGCCGCAAGCTCGTCCTCAGTCACGTCGCCCGTGGGCTTCTGCCCTGCAAATTCCGATGCTATATCGCCTAAGAAAAGCATACCCTCTTCCTTTGATTTAAGGTGAACGAAATACTTTATATCGGGGCATTTTTCCTTGAAAAGGGGAATATCTTTAACGTGCTTTTCATCAAGGAAAACCATTTTGCTGTCAGAGCGGAAAAGCTCATCTGCGATATTTTCGGGGGAATTATTTGTATCAAGCGGAACGGACACATTGTTGCTGCACTGCACGCCGAACCACGCCGAAAGATACTCAAAAGACGTTGTGCCCACAAGGGCTATGTGTGTCTTTTCATCACTCGGGAAATTTTGCTGAATCCACACAGCAATATTGTCACACGCCACACGAAAATCGTGGAATGACGTGTCACGCATCTGCTTGTTTATATATTCCTTTAGGAATATCTCGTTATTATACTGCTCGTCCGCCTGATAGACGAGCTGTTTTAGTGTTTTTAACTCTTCCATTACTTCTGCCCCTCAAAGTATGCAAGCAGGTCGCCTACTGTCTTGCACTTCATTATCTCTTCTTCGTTTATCTCAACATCAAACTCCGTCTCGGCGTCGCCAAGCATACACATTATATCGTAGGAATTAAAGCCTAAGTCCTCGATAAAGCGTGAATCATTTGTGATGCTGTCAGCATCTACCTCAACGTACTGTAAAATAAGCTCCTTTAACTTGTCAAACATATTATTTTCTCCTTTCATTCATCAGGTCATATCTATTATTTCTTTAAGAGTTGCATCGGGGTTTTCAATGCTTCTGAAAAGCACACGCCCTGTAAAGTAGTAGAGGAACTCTATCTCCTCGGGTGTTGCACATTCGGTCTGATAGCCGAAGTAGAAGTTAAGGCCGCCGTCGTTGGGGCGGTGCATAGCTGTTATATACATAGGCTTGGGCTGCTTGCCGCTTGAATACCACCTGCTCTTGAAAGCTATGCCGTTGAGCGTTTGGCCGATGCCTGCAAGGGTGCCGGGCTGATAGGTGAAGTCAACGCTCGCATATGTCGAGCCCTCTGCCGCACCGAACTTTTCAGCAAGGCCGCCGAACACCTTAAGCGGGTCGTAGTCTGCGTGAATGAATATCTCATCCTGCGCTTTCTTTATCATTCTGATAGAATCAAGAACTGTGGTGTTAAGGGGCATAACCGTTCTCAGCGGGAAGCAGTGCATTCTCACGCCGCCGCACTTTTTGTTTGCAAGGGTCGAGCGCCTGCTCACAAGGTCGCTTATGGTGATATCCTTCTCGTTGTTGTTGAACTTGCAAAGCACCGTTCTTATTGCGTGCAGGATAACTGCGCTCACGGGCAGGTCATACTCTTTTGCAAACTCCATTATCTTCATGGTTGAGTCAACATCAAGCTCATAGGTTATGGTGTTGCCCTTGCCGTCAGAGCTTGCGAGAAGACCCCAGCGCTGTTTTTTATTCTTGTTATCTTTTCTCAGCTGCATAAGCCTGCCGGGGCCTGTATAGTCGGTATACATGGGCTCTTTCTGCGAAAGCTGTGCCTGCCAGTATTCCTCGTCCTTTTTCTGCTTTTTGCTGCCCTCGTAGGCCATATCTCTCTTGACCGACTCGATATATGATGCCATAGGCTTGGGGTAAGGCATATCGTAAAGCAGCGAGCAGTATATCTCGATAACATCTCTTGTAAAGGCTATTACCGAGCTTGAATCCATACAAGCGTGGTGAACGTTATAGTAAAAGCCATTGAAGCCATTAGGGAGCGATACGATAACTATACGTGAGAGCTTGCCGCCGTAGAGGTCAAAGGGCTGTGAAGTCCACTTATTGAGCACCTCTGTGACCTTTTCCTCATTCCACGCCGAGAAATCGTAATACTCGAAATACTCGTTCTGATATGGCACCACATACTGCCAAACCTCGCCCGTGTCGGGGTCTTTCCATATGCGCATACGCATTGATTCGCAGCGCTCTACAGCACGGTTTAGCGCCTCACGCAAAGCTGCGATGTTAAGGTCAATTTGTAGGTAGTTGCCCGCACCGATATTCTCGACCTCGCCCGCTGTGCCTTCCTTGACAAGCGAAAGATTGAGAAGCTGTGCAGATGTAAGTGGATAGCAGTCATAAGTCATACCGCCGATGTTCTTTAGCATATGTTCCGACCTCCGTATTTATATTCTGAACATTTATGCAACAGGAAATTTCTGTTATATTATTATTATAAACCTGATTATTGACAAAATCAATTGACTTTATCAACAATTATAAAAATCAACGAACAGAAATTTTTATATGATTTAATCTATTTCGTTTCTTAACCGACATTTTCGGAAAATATAATGCCATTACCCGATATTTTGCGGCACGTTAGTTAAAAAACGCCGAAAAAACGGGCAGGAAAAACAAAAAAGCACCGCCTTAAGCGATGCCTTTTGTCAGGTCATATTATCCCCGACCAGATGATGTTCTGAACGTTATACAGCGGCTCGGCCGACCAGCCGCCTGCGCCCTCGCCAAAGGGCACGAACCACGCCGCCGCAAGCTGCTCGTCAAGGTCAATGTCGATGCTTGAAGCGCCTGCGCCCTCGTGCATTATCGTGTTGTCGGAATAGTTGAAGTTGGCGTTGCGCCTAATGTCAAAGCCTATGCCGTAGAGCCTGTTGTCTTCCTTAGCGCCCCAGCAGCGGTCGGGTATGCCGCTTACCTGCACACGGCTCATCTTTTCAACCGATTTTCTGCCGAGCAAGCGTTTACCCTCTATCCTGCCACCGAGTGCGAATGCGCTGCCGAAGCGTGCAAGGTCATAGACCGTAGACACAAGCCCGCCGCCCGTCTGCGGTATCTTTACCCTGCTCCATTTTGAGCCGCTGTCGGGGTCGCCGCCCGAGATGAGCGTGTCGATATACTTTTTCGTATCATCATCATACACGAAAAACCTCTTTGCCGCCTGCGGCGTAAGGTCAAATGACGTGTCATTAAGGCCGAGGGGCTTTATGATGCGCTGGGTTATAAAGTCGTGGGCGAACACACCGCTTGCCTTGGTTATCACCTCGCCGAGAATACTGAAAGCAAGCGAGTTATACATCCACTCGCTGCCCACAGGCCTGCGCAGGCCGTTTGATATGGCAGGCGTCAGCCAGTCGAACTCGCCCTCGCCGTTCCACCTGTCAAGCGCTTCCTCGATATGCACCCAGCCGTGCTTGGGGTATTCCTCTTCAAAGCAGCCTGCGTCGGGGTAAAGCCCCGAGGTATGGGTGAGCATATGCAAAAGCGTTATGTCGCTAAAGGGCTTTTTGTCAAACTGCGGCAGATACTTGCCCACAGGGTCGGTAAGGCTCACAATGCCGTCCTCAACAAGCTGCATTATCGCCGTGGCGGTAAAGGTCTTTGTGATAGATGCAAGACCGAACACCGTATCGGGCTGCATAAGGGCATCACCGCCGAGGGCGCTGCCGCTGCCGAGTGCTGCGTGGGCTATCACCCTGCCCTTGTGGGCTATACAGTACGCCGCACCGTGTATTACTTTTCTGTCTATCATATCTGCAAGGCGCTCGTTGAGTTTATCGAGCCTGCTCTCGTCATAGCCCGTTTCAGAGGGCTTGCAGTCGGTCTTTGCTGTTATAACTTTCATGGTATTCCTCCCCGTGATATAATTATGATACTATTATACCGCATTCTGAGAAAGATTTCAATACCGCACGGGTGCAAAAGTGCAACAAATCAACAAATACTCCCAAAAATCTTCATATTTTCCTTGAAAATCAGCTAAAGATGTGATATAATTATAAAAACACCACAAACTCTGGAGGGAATAATATGCAGGAACTTCTTGAACGCAAAAAAGGGCTTCACCGCAAGGTGCTTATCGTTGATGATGAATTTATAGAGCGTGAGATGCTGGGCGCTATGCTCAGTGACCTTTATGAGGTCATATATGCAGAGGACGGCGAGCTTGCTCTTGATATGATAAGGAAAAACAAACTCACACTTTCCCTTGTGATACTTGACCTGCATATGCCCAAGCTTGACGGCTACAGCTTACTTCAGCTGATACGCTCTGACAGCGAGCTAAGGCGCATACCCATTATAGTGCTCACCTCTGAAAAGGAAGCAGAAGTCAAGAGCCTACAGCTCGGCGCATCTGATTTTATCACCAAGCCCTATGATGCCCCCGATGTTATAAGAGCAAGGGTCAGCCGCTCGATAGAGCTTGCAGAAGACAGTATTATCATTCATGAAACAGAACGTGACAGCCTGACGGGGCTTTTCAACAAGGAATTCTTCCTTGAATACGGCAAGCGGCTCGACAATCAGAATGACAATATGCCTATGGACGCTATCGTGCTCGACATCAACCGCTTCCACATCGTCAATGAGCTTTACGGCAGAGAATACGGCGATATGATTCTAAAGCGCATAGGCGACTTCATACACGAGCTTGTGCGGCAGACGGGCGGCCTTGCCTGCCGTTCGGGGAGCAACAGCTTCGGCATATACCTCCCCCACATCGCAGAGCTTAAAGACGAGCTATCAAAGTACACCGAAAAAATAGACCATATAATGGGCGACCGCAAGATAAGTGTGCGAATGGGCATATATTTTGACGACGGAAACGTCAGCGATATGGAGCAGCGCTTTGACTGCGCACGGCTTGCCTGCCGGAAGCTGCGAAACAGCTACTCCACCTGCTATGATATCTACAACGCCGAGCTGCACAGCCGTGAGCTTCATTCCGAGCGCCTTATAAACGATATGGACAAAGCACTTGATGAGCGGCAGTTCAAGGTCTATTTCCAGCCGAAATACAACATCAAGGGCGACAAGCCAAAGCTTACCAGCGCCGAGGCGCTTGTACGTTGGGTACACCCCGAGTTCGGCATGATAAGCCCTGGCGAGTTCATATCGCTTTTTGAGAACAACGGCCTTATCCACAAGCTTGACCGCTATGTTTGGAGCGAAGCGGCGGCGCAGATAAAGCGCTGGAAGGACAAATACGGCCTGTTTATCCCCGTATCGGTGAATGTTTCAAGGGTGGATATCTTTGACCCGCTGCTTGGCGACACGCTCTGCGAGATAACAGCCACAAACGGCCTTGCCCCCGAAAACCTGCTGCTTGAAATAACCGAGTCAGCCTACACAGACGACTCACAGCAGATAGTCGATACTGTATCGCTGCTGCGTGATAGAGGCTTTAAGATAGAAATGGACGATTTCGGCTGCGGCTATTCGTCACTCAATATGCTCACATCGCTACCGATAGATGCGCTCAAGCTCGATATGAAATTTATCCGCACAATAACCTCAAACAAAAAAGACTACGAGCTTGTAAGGATAATGACTGAGATAGCAAGGCTCATAGAAGTTCCCGTTATCGCAGAGGGCGTTGAAACAAAGGAGCAAATGGAGCTTTTAAAAGCCATAGACTGCGACGTGATACAGGGCTATTATTTCTCAAAGCCCGTGCCCGCAGAGGACTTTGAAAAGCTGATAGAAGAGCACATCAAGGAGGATAATCATGCTTACTGTTGATAAATTAAAAGAGTTTGGCGCAAACACAGACGAAGGGCTTACCCGCTGCATGAGCAAGGAGGATTTTTATCTGATGCTGGTAGGCAAGGCGCTTGCTGACACAAGGCTCGAAGCGCTTGAAGGGCAGCTTGCAAGCAAAGACTTAGACGCTGCCTTTGAAACAGCCCATGCGCTTAAGGGAATGTATTCAAACCTATCCCTTGACCCGCTCACAAAGCCCGTAAGCGAGATGACAGAGCTTTTAAGAAGCCGCACGGACACGGATTATTCAGAGCTTTTGGGGCAGGCAAAGGCACAGCTTGAAAAGCTGCGCAGTCTGTAAGAAAACAGGACAGATAGAATGAATAAAAAAAGCAACAGGCGGGGCATAACCGTTGCCATGACAGGCGGCGTGCTGATAGCCCTTATACTGATATTCGGAACTGTCTGGACAGGCCACAAGGCAAAGCAGGACACCGAGAACGCCGTAAACTCTGTAAGCCTGTTCTACCTTGATGAGCTTGCAGGCGGGCATGAACGCTCACCTTTGCAAGCATATCGACAATGATGCGCTGTTCTCGGCGCTTGAAAACTCGATAAAGCAGTAAAAACAGCGAGAATTATTATACCCCCATGCACCCAAACGGGCGTTATGGGGGGTATTACTTATGTAAACACTAAAACTCATATATAAACGGAGGTAATAACTATGCCAAAAAAATATGAAGACATGAAAAAAGAAGTTTACGCAAAAATGAAAGCGTTTGAAAAGGCAGGCGATTTCAAAGGTCTTGCCCACTATATGGTGTCAACTGCGGAAATGTATATCGAAGAGTTTGAGACAAACCCCACGCAGGATTTTGAAACAGCCAATATGAACTTTTTTGGCACAGCAATAAACAGTTATTTAGAAGAAATGATACTGGATGATAACAGGGATGGGCACATTTTTGACATACGCAAGCACATAACCGCAGAAGTAGTTAACGCCCGTATTGCACTCGGCAAAAAAATGGATGAAGTCGAGCATGATATGAAGCTTGGAATGATAAAAGACACCGAGTTTCTTGCTGATGAGCCAAAAATGATGAGTAAGGTCTCAAGTTCGCTTGCTTTGAGGCTCGCCAAAAATGTATCTTGGAAAGCCCAAGCCGCTGATCAAATGCTCCTTGCCGCATCTGAAAAATTCGATTTTGCTACGGACAAACGAAAATATCAGGCAGATCTGCCGAATTTAATGAATATTCAAGAACAGTATTTCACAGAAGCGTGGAACTCTCATAATGAACTTGACGAAAATACTAGGCAAAAATACATAGATTATGCATCCGGTGCGATAGCAATAACAGATGAGAGTGCATACTGTTTCGGAATGAACAACACATCTGACCCCGATAAACTGATAAAATCGGTGCCCAATTCGATAAGCTTAATAAACGAATGCAAATCTTTTGAGGAACTCGAGGCTCTTAAACAGAGGATTCAAAGCGATAAGCAGAAACGTAGTGATTTTAATAACAAGCGACTTGCAGAAAGCAAAAAGTCAAGAGAATTGCTCGAAGAGCTTAAGTCAAAGAATATCGACCCGCCCTCAAAGGAATACAATGAGCTTTGTGAGGTTCTCGAAGAGTTTGGCAAGCTCGGTAATGGCATGAAATCACTTGCGGTGAATTATGGTAAGTTCAAATTCTTGCAAAATGAACCGGGCGATAATAATATTAATTCGAGTGATATCAATAAAATCTATAAATGTATGCAAGAGAGATGCCGCAATTTTGCCGAAAAGCACCCGGAGCATACAGGGCTTTGCGCAACTATCAAGGACTTTGCTGTACAAGGTGAGAAAGATAACAAAGCCGAGTTTGACGAAATCCAAACTGCACGCAGTAAATATGACCAAGGCTATTTTGTATTTAATGTCAAGCAATATGATAATATCATCAAACGCATAGACGTTGCAGAGCAAAGAATGTTTATGAACACCGAAAAGCCCACGCAGCGCTACAATTCCATAAAGAATTTTTACAATGCGTCAGATGATATATACTTCGGGCTGCTGCCGCTTCTTGATAAGATAACCAAGGACAATGAACAGCGTGAGGCAAACAAAGAAGGTTTGTCGGGCACATATATAGACTTTGTTGATGCGGCGAAAAAAGTGAAGGCTGACTATAACTTCAGAAAGAAAAAGGGCGGAGATATTAATAATACAATGGCGAAGAAATTCGCAAATAACCTTGAGGAACTGATGAAAGCTGCAAACGCCTACACCAAAGATCACACGGGCATTACCAATTTGCACAAGGCGACCCACGGCGTGGGCGCTGAGAGGCTTGAATGGTCAAAGGCTTTCGGCGAGAAGATAGGCAGAGTTCTGCCCGGCTACAAAGAGACGGTAAGCAAGCTGCCCAAGCTCAGCGGCGGTACCTATGGCACCGAGCTAACACAGATAGAGTCTAATATGCTGGGCGACAAAGAAGCCGCAATACGCAAGATCAATCTTGCAAAGGAACTCGGCCCGAAAATAAACGCTGCACACGACAAGGTGAATAGCACCTACACACCGCAGCTAAAGACCGAGCAGGAATGCCCCGAGGGCATGACCAAGGAGGAGTTCTTTGAGCAGCAGAAAGCACTCGTCACAGACTATGCCGCAAAGGTGCTGGCTGTTAATCTGTCGGGCAAGCAGCTTAAGGAGCTTCAGCCCCACTACAAGGACATGAGGGACAATGAGATAGACCAGCTCAACAAGGAGACACTTTCCGAGCAGGGCGTTGCAAATACCGCAGAAAGTATCCTCAAGCGTGATGACTGGAAGCTCATGACAAACAACATGACGACCTGGGACGATATAAACAGGATAAAGAACCTCGCCGCACAGAACAAGGGCGCAGGCCTTGTAGCAGAGCTTAACAGGTGCGATAAGGTGCTCAACCAAAATGCCGCAAATGCTGTAAACAACGCCGAACAGGCAAAAATACAGGCCAAGCAGGAGCTTGAAAGCAAGGGCTTTGTGGTAATGTAACAGGCGGCTTCGGCTGATCATCACCCCGAATTAATATATAAACATAACAAAACCTCGGAGGATTATCTTCCGAGGTTTTTTATCTGTGTAGTATTATCAGCACACCTTGTTTCTGCCGCTGTCCTTGGCTACGAAAAGATTATCATCGGCAGCTGCGATGTTTTCTTCGATGCTCTTGTTCATATCATACTCGGTGCAGCCAACGCTTAAGCTTAAGTGAATGGCAACGCCGTTTGCCTTGAAGACTGTCTCCTTGACCTCTTTTCTTACAGCCTCGCCTATCTCTCTGCACTTGTCGATATCGCAGTCGGGCAGCATCATGATGAACTCGTCACCGCCCCAGCGGTAAACATCGTCCTCCTTGCCCTCACGAATATGCTTTCTCATTATATCGGTCACGAATTTCAGCGCATCGTCGCCTGCGTTGTGGCCGTAGTTGTCGTTGACTTTCTTGTATCTGTCAAGGTCGCAGATGAACATTGAAAGCTTGGTGGCTCTTGACGGCTTAAGATAATCCTTGAAGGTGTTTTCAAAATCATTGTAGAACGCCTTGCGGTTTTTAAGGCCTGTGAGCTTGTCAAACAATGAATCCTCAAAGAAGCCGACCGATTCGAGGGCTATGCCGCAGACAAACGCCGCAAGTGAGAGCTTTTTAACGTCCTCTACCTCGTCAAAGCCGCTGTCGCCCAGCTTGTTTATCATCTGAAAAGCGCCTATGTACTCGCCGCTGATAGACGCCACGGGCATTACCAGCACAGACATAGTGAGATAGCCCGTCTGCTTGTCCACCTCACGGTTGAACTCAGGCTCGCTGTAGGGGTCGTTGGTGACGATAACTCTCTTTTCCTTTAAGGCTTTGCCTACAAGCCCCTTGTCTTCGGGTATCTCTATCTTGTCGGTGCCTGTTGCCGAGGTCGTCCAGAGCTTGTGGGTCTCCTTATCCCATTTCCAGAAGCTTGCCCTGTCTGCGTCAACAAGGGTGCGCCCAAGCTCGGTAAGGCTTGTGAACACCTCTCTGTGCCCCTCATCATTGTTTGAGCACATAGCGCCGTAGAGCTTGTCGCCTATGCTGTAGATCTCCTCAAGAATTTCGTTTGCGTTGATGTTTTCCATGACTTTTCCCTCCGTTTGATATTTTTATGCATCATCTGCTGAGTGTTTTATTCATACAGCCCTGCAAGCTCTGCGCCGTGCTTTGCCGCAAAGTCAGCAAGTGCCTTTTCGTCATCAAGGTGCATAAGAAAGACCTTTACACCCTTTTCCCTAAGCCCGTCTATTATAGGGGCAAGCCTGTCAATATACATATGCACGGGCGAGTCGTAGGCTGACGCCTCGGTATAAAGCGTATCGCCGCTTTGAAGTGTATGCAAAAACGGCTCTAAGGTGTTGGTGTCGCCCGTATACACAAATCTCCCCTCACCCGTATCAACAGCCCAGCCGAAGCACCTGCCTTCAAGGGTGTCGGCGTGGGTGGTGGCTATGGGCTGTGCTGTAAAGCCAAGGTCTGCCTTGTCGGGGGTAACTATCGTGTAAGCCCGCCTGTCGCACCCGTCAAGGCGGCTGACAAGGTATTCTATATTCCCCGCAAGCTCCTCGCTCGGCGCTATCACCTTAACGGGAATGCCCAGCACATAGAAGCAAAAGTGTATCAGCATACCCAGCCCGCCTGCGTGGTCTGAATGGGTGTGTGTCACCAGCACGGTGACGCCGCTTGCCTTGCCGCCCGTGAGGTTATCTATCCCAATATGCCGCAGCCTGTGGAATGCCGACAGCGGGCAGTCCATAAGCACAAGCTCGCCGCCTTTGACAAAAAAGCCGCAGTTATTCTCGGTGTGGAACGCCGAGCCTCTTCCCAAAAATCTTAACAACCTGTGTCACCTCGCTTACTTGCGCACAAATCTGAATACGTTGCCCTTGTCATCATCAGACATTTTCTCGATATAGCCAA
>CADAGC010000046.1:26193-49898 GCA_902787365.1 uncultured Ruminococcus sp.
CATCAGACATTTTCTCGATATAGCCAAGGTACATATCGCTTATGTGGTCATTCATTCCACGGTCTTTGAGTTCTCTTAGCGCATCTGCCGCATCGCCCCTGCGCCCAAGGTGGAAAAGCCTGATCGCCTCACGAAGCTGTGAGCTGTTTTCCGTTCGCACCTCTTTTAATCCCTCGGGCAGGCAGTCGAGCACCTCGTAGACCGCCTTGACCTCGTTGACGCCTGCAACCTGCACTATGCCGAGATAGCGAAGCCCGAGCGCTTCGGGGTCTGTCAGCCTGTCGACCGTGTCCTTTGAGATGAGCATGGCCGTCTTGTACTGCTTGGTGAGTGATTCAAGGCGTGAGCTGAGATTTACCGTGTCGGAGATGACCGTTCCCGAAAGCCTCTCGCTCTCGCCGACGATACCTATCATCGCCATGCCCGAGTGAACGCCTATGCCTATGTTTATGTCGCTGACCTTAAGCTCCTTTGCAGTCTCGGGGTCGAGCACTATCGCCTTATAAAGCTCAATGCCGCACTTCACCGCATCATCAGCGTTCTCAAACAGCGCCATTACCGCATCGCCTATGTATTTATCAACAAAGCCGTTGTTCTCTCGTATTATCGGGCCTGCCTTGCCGTATATCACGTTTACGAATGAGAAGTTTTCCTTAGCTGTCATTATTTCGGAGTTTATCGAGAATGAGCGTATGTCGCAAAACAGCACAGTCAGCTCTCTGCTGCTCGCATCACCTAATGACAGGTCTGTAAAGTTCTCCTTGCCCAGATATTCTCTGAACTTTTCGGGCACGAATTTGTAGTAGAAGTTCTCGGTCTTGTCTTTCTCATCAAAGAGCGTTTCAAGGCTCTGACCCATTTCGTTGACCTTTGAGCATATCTCGCCCAGCTCGTCTTTTGAGCGGTAGCTTACTCTTGCTTTCATATCGCCCTCGGATATGCGCTCGACGGCCTTTTTGGCCTTGTTTATCGTCTTGGTGATGTAGAGCGATGTCAGGGTGATGAGTACAGTCATAATGATAAGGATAAGCATACAGTATGTTGCGATCTTGAAAATAAACGCACGCCGCTGCGTCCAGAAGGTGGTGTTCTCGGTGCTTACCTTAAGGTAGAACTGCCCGCTGCCGTCCTTGTCGGCTATCTCTCTGAAAGCGCTTATGCTGCTCGTGCGTGCGCCCTGCGACATAAAGTCATCTACCTTGCTTACTATCTGAACTTTGTTCTTTTTATCTATCTTGCTCTCGCTTAAAGTATTGTCGGTGGTATAAAGGGGCATACAGCCCATATCGTCCTTAGCTATTAGCACATCATCGCCGTTATTCTTGTGATAGATTATCGACAGCACGTATTCCTCGCCCATGCTTTTGAGCTGCCCCGTGCGAATGCTTTCAAGCTTGTCACAAAGGCTGTAATAGGCCTCACCCGTGTTCTCATCGACTTTGAGCAGCGGCGAGAAATCATACCCCTCAAACTCTGCCGAGCCAAGCTCGCAGATTATGCCTACGTCTTTTTCAATGCTCTCGTTGTGCTGCTGCATATAATAGTCATAAAGATTATATGCCGTGACAAATATAAGAATCATCACCACAGGCAGGGTTATGATTATCTGCTTGAAAAGCAGCGTTTTCTTCCTTATAAAGAGATTTATTATCAGCCCTATTATCAAAAGGTCTATCGTAAGGCCTACGATATCCTCTATGACCCATGCGGGGTATTTATCAGTTTTTATAGTGATGTTTCTGTCAGTCAGCTCGCCGCCCGAATAGGTCAGAAGGCCGTTTTCAAGGCATATCGCCAAAGTATCACTATCAGCGCCCTCGGGGCGGTAGGTGTCGATATATTCTATCTTCTGCCCCTGAGCGGCGGGGATATCGTCTATGTCTATAGCCTTTGTGAGCTTGCCGTTTTCAAGGGTGTAGACCTGCCCTTTGTGAGTTTTGCCCGTAACATACAGCTTGCCGTCTGCAATAGCTGCCTGTGTGAAAAAGAAGTTTTCGCAGTCGCCATTATCGCTTATGTCATAGCGGTATATCTCATTTTCAAGCGGCTCGCCGAAACCTGTGCGGTAAACTCTGCCGTCGCTTCGCAAAAAGATAAACTCGCCGTCTATGGGTATAACAAGGTTGGTATATGTGCCGTTTTGGTCATTTTTGTATAAGTCGCTTTTTGTGACTGTCCTGGTCTTTGTGTCTATCGAATAGAGGGTGACGCCTGCTTTTTGAATCAGCGCAAAGCTTACAGCCCCGTCATGGTAGCAAAGCTTGCTGACAGTCGAGCTTCGCCTTCTGTCAGCAGGGTCAAAGTCTATCTCGCATACAGTATTTTTGTATTCGTATTTATCGGATATACAAATAACATCAAGCTTCGTGATAAAGCAATTCTCATCTGATGTAGGTATCACCGAGTAAAGCTCGTCATCATCGGTCAGCAGGAATGCGCCGGGTCTTACCGTGAGATCAAACCCGTCAATATCCATATCGGCAATATTAGCATAGCGCTGCTCGCCCGTTTCAATGTCAAAAATACTGCTCATTCCGTCAGTGCCTATGCTGCACCTGACAGCTGCAAGGCCTTTGCTGTTTACGGAAAAAGAGGTAACATCTTTTAGTGTTGTCTCGGTAACATCAACGTTGTCTTCATCTCTTACGCCACGTATATATTTTTCGGCATCTATATCCGTTGATATATATATTGTGACCGCCATCAATACGATAAAGCCCAGCAGCAGCCACCTTGCCTTGCCGCAGGTCTTTAGTATAAAGCCCTTTGTTTTTGAGAGTATTCTTTTTATAAGGCTCTTTTTATCATTACTCTGCGAGGGCTGCTTTTCCTTTTTCATATCAGCTTCTGTCCTTTCGGCAGGTATCTTTTACGTCTTTGCTTCATTATAACAGTTTTTTCACAAAATGTCAAATATATTCCGCCTAAATCCCCACGAATATATTGACAAAGCGACACATTTATGTTAAAATTATGTATAAGTATAGTACAAACAATGAAAGGAGCCTGGCAAATGGAAAACAACACCTCCTCTGCCGTTTCCGAGCAGACCGCCGAGACCGAAAACTCACCAAAGCGCCCACGCAAAAAGCGCTTTTATGAAATAACCAAAGAAAATGATATACGCTACAAGGGCTTTCTGTCATACAGATATCTGAAGATCCTGGGCTGGGTGATGATAGTTCTTGCCTGCTTAGGCACATCGCTCAAGCTTTATTCCATAATCTCCGAGCAGGAAGAGGCTTATGAAAGCACCGTCAACATACTAAGCTTTGGCAAGGATCTTGCTGTGCCGCTGCTGCTTATTGCAGCCTTTGCAACGGTTTTAAACGGCCGTGGCAACTACAAGCGCCTGATACTTGTAAACACCTCGGCAGCCCTCGGGCTGGCAGCGCTTGGGCTGTTTATCTATCACAGGTATATCTTGGGCATAGGTGAAGCCTTTTTAGGCGACCGTGAGCTTGCCAAAATGACGGTAGACGCTCTGTTTTCAGGCGAGGATTCCGAGGGCTTTATAGCCTACAATATCTTTATCGACTTTACGCTGTGTACCCTTGTGCTGTTCTTTATCAACTACAAGCCGCAGCGCTTCTTTCAGGGGAAGAAGATATACATTTTCCGCTCACTTGTGATACTGCCCCTTGCCTATGAGGTGGCATCTATCTGCTTAAAGCTGCTTGCATCTACGGGCGCTCTGGCGCTGCCTATATGGGTGTTCCCGTTTCTTACAGCAAAGCCACCTGTCAGCTTTCTGCTCTTTCTGGCGATAGCTCGCTATTTCAAAAACACCGAGTATAAATTAAAAAAAAACGGCAAGACCCACGAGGAAAAAGCTTTCGTTATACATCATATTATTCTCGATACTTGATATCGTGATAGTTATGTTTATATCGGTGATGTATTTTATCATAGTCGGCAACCCGGGCGCTGACTCGGAAGACATAACAAAAGTAGTTCAAATGATGACAGACTGCGGCTTCGGCAAGACTGTCGGCATGATTCTGATAGTGCCTGTGATACTGCTTTTCAACTACACAAAGACCCACAAAAATGCTATCATAGATATGATGATACCCGTCGGCGGCGTTGCAGCAATAGCCGTTATCTACATCGACGGATTGATAACCGCTATATGCGAATATTTAAAGACTATGATGGCAACGATGTGATATCGGAGGCGGCTTTATGAGGATAGGCAAATTAGGCAAGCTAAGAACATACGAGGTCATAGTACTGTTCATAGCCATGATCCTTTCATTGAACCTTATGGCGATAAACAACAACAATCTGCCGCTGCAGCTGATGCTGGCTATAACTTTCGGGCTGATAGGGCTTGCGGATCTTTTCAAGGCAAGGCACATAAAGCACAAAAGCCACGAGAACAAGAAAGAACGCATAAAGTATACATGGCTTGCGGTGATATCTTTCATTGGCGTGCCCGCATCACTTATCCCCGGTGAGAAGCTGGCGCTCAGGCTGACATTTATTATATACATCCTGTCGATCGTTTTCTCACGCATTATGTCGATAGCCAAAAAGCACCGCCCGCTGTGGGTGACAGCCAATGTCATCATCATACTCGCAGCATTGCTTTGCATAGTAGCTGCTATTATCATTGATGACGGTCAGGTCATGCTGCTGACGATACTTATATCCTTCATGATAATGGCGCAGACCTTTACACGGCTCATCGCCATATCAATGTCGCAGATAAGGCTCGACATCTTAAAGAGGATATTCATAAACTCCATGGCGACAGAGGTTTTTATGGGGCTTGTGATACTCATAGTCTCCTGCTCGCTGATGCTTTGCAGTCTCAGCGGTGAGACTGACATAAACACATTTGCAGACGGGCTATGGTACTGCTTTGCGATAGTCACCACCATAGGCTTCGGCGACATCACCGCACATACTTACATCGGGCGGATAATATCGGTGATACTCGGCTGCTACGGCATAGTGGTTGTAGCGCTGATAACCTCTATCATCATAAATTTCTACAACGAAACAAAGGACGCCAAGATGACAGATGAGCATGAGGAGGAGGAAGAGAGCGTCACAGCTGACAATAGCAAATAAGCTGACGTGGCTATAAAAAAGGCTGCATACTATTTCGGGTATGCAGCCTTAGTATTTGAGGTCAATGATATTTCACCGTCATAGTCTTGTAGCTTAAGGCAATACCGCACGACCATTGTATGTCAGTATACGTGGTCTCAGCTACGCTGAGACCGACAAATTTTTCGTCAGATTGCCTATATCCGCCGCAGTGGAAAATTTTCAAGCATATGGCATACAAAGGCGTAAGCCGTTGGTTGTGCGGTGTTGCCTTAAATTATCCTCTATCGTCTGCCCACGATAAGCTTCGATATCCTTTCTGTTGACGAATATGCTGCGCTTGCCGAAGCGTTTGCGGTTAAACCCGTTTCTGTCAACAAGAAGTATATCACGCTCGGCGGAATAGTTTATCTCCTCCCTGACAAAACCGCCGAAGCTGACGAGCACTATCTCATAAATCTTACCATATATCTTTGAAAACTCTTTTTTGATAGGGTCTATCATTGAGCGGCAGTAAAACTCATCAAACGGCCTTTTGCGATCCTCAAACAGGCAGAGAATATACCTGTTCCCATATTCAAACACCTGACTGTAGCAGATATCTTTGTCATAGCTGCCGCTGTAACAGGGTCTTAACTGAAAGCCAAGCTCTTTCTCAAGTATCGACTTCATTGTGCTCCTGAACTTTAGCTGCGATATTCTATTGCTAAAACTTAACATATAACAGTCGTTGATATCATCGCCGTCATCATCGCAGTATTCGATAACAGGGCGGTCATTTCTTAAGCTCAGGTCAAACTCTCCCGTAAGGGCACAGTCGGGGTGTTCTCTCAGGTCGAAGGCAGCATCGAGCTTCGGGGCTTTGCAGCGCTGCATCACCCAGACCTTGTAGCGGGGCATATTCATTATATCATACTCTGATTCGCCCGTGCGCCTTGAGGTGTAGGCAATAGTTTCAAGGTCGCTGCCGCCGAAATAAAGCTGTGTGTCGCAGCAGGCGATTATGGTATCGGCCTTTTTACCGTAAGCGGTGCGAAGCTGACTTATCGACTGTATCATTATGCTCACCGAGATATTTCTGCTGCGGCAGGTGGCTATGATGTTATCAAAGTCGTCGATAACTGTCTGTGCGCCGAAATCGTCTATCAGCAGCGACACGGGAACTTTAAGCCGCCCCTCCTCGGTGTCATTGTCGGCGTGCCTTATGAGGGAATTGATAGCCTGAGCGTAAAAGAGATTGACTATCTTGTCAAGCGAGCGGTCATTGTCGCTGATAACGAGAAAAACAGCGGTTTTTCTGTCACCTATTGATTTTAAGTCTACATCATTTCTGTTGATGATACGGCCTACCGCCTTTGTCACAAAGGGCATAAGCTTTTCTGATACCGATGAAAGAATACTGCTGTCAGTAATATCAGAGCCTTTGACCTTCTCATACATTTTGTAGATCTCTACTGCAAAGCTATTAGGTGAATAGTCTTCAAGTTCCTTGAACAGCTTGCAAAGCTCGCTCGGTTCGGGCGGCAGTTCAATACCTTCGGGGCTACGTTTGGGTTTTTGATAACTTTCAAGCTTGAAAAGATCTATCAAAGACTGTATCTGCTTTTTTTGATCTGTCTTTTCAAGGCAAACATAAGCTGTCAGTGCTTCTATAAAGAACCTTGCCATATTACTCCAATACGGATCATTCTCCAAAGGATTATACGGAACTAAAGTATGTGCAAAGGTGAGCACATCACGGTCATTCTCTATGTGCAGCATAGGGTTATACCCAAGTGAGCGGCTTGTATCTATAAGATCAATTGTCAGCACCTCATAGCCGAGGTTTTTAAGATACTCGCCGTATTTCTTTACAAGGTCGCCCTTTGTGTCTGAGATTATCATGCTCTGCCCCGCCTTACCAAGATTGATTATATTAGGCTTGACAAGGAGGGAGAAAGATGTTTGAAGTCACCTGCAAGGAGTGCGGAAAGAAATACTTTTCTGACAAAAACAGCGACGGCTACTGCGAGGTTTGCCGCTCATGCAGGATAGCAAAAGCAAAACACAAATACTACGAAAAGCGCAAGAATGACCGCAAACGAGTAAAGGGCACTCTTGTAAAGTGCGAAAAATGCGGCACTCTCTTCTCCCCCGTCAACTCTGCGCAGACTCTCTGCGAGAAATGCCAGTATATCAAAGAAAAAGAATACAAAATGACCGCCTCGAACAACTACCGCAAGGAAAACAATGACGTGATACAGTTCAAGGTAAAAAAAGGCGAACGTGACAAGCTAAAAAGCTATGCCAAGGAAAACGGCATGAACGTCACCGAGCTTATCACCGCAGGAATTTCATTCCTGAAAGCCTATAACTCCCTGCCGCTTGATAAGCAAAAGGAGATAGACGAGATACTCAACACTTACGCACCCGACAATGACGACAAAAAGACCTGACACAGCACATCACCGCTGTATCAGGTCTTTGTTTATGTATCAAAATGTCTTATGCCATCTCCCCCGCCTTTTCAACTATTTCTTCATAAGACTCTGCCCTTATCACAAGGAAATTCTTCTCTATCTCCCTTGTCCATAGGTCTATCTCGCCCTCGATGCGAGATACTTTCGGCAGGATAAAGCCCCATACCCTGCACCCTGTCTTTTTAAGCTCGGGCAGGAAGAAGCTGAAGCCCCACTCCACGTCCTCGGGGGTGTCTTCAAAGCCGTTTCGTGCGTCAACTATGAATATGCTGTCTTTGTGTTCTCTTAGCATTTCAAGCGAGGCCGCCACGGGGCGGCGGTAGTCATCAAAATGCGCTTCCTTTTTCTATATGTGAAAGACCACATTGTCTTTTTCTATGTAACTGCTCTTTGCAAATTCGCTCTCAAACATTTTCATCGCTCCTTTGTTTTTTTGTAGTCGAGCCGTCTTAGCGCCTTGCCGTTTGGCAGGGGCTTTGTCTGACTAAATATCAGAGAATAGCCCGCCGCTTTCATTGTGTCGCTAAGCTCTTCCTCGCTCATCTGATAATGCACCTCACTCAGCCTGTCAAATGCGTGTATATACGGCGACTCAGACACCCAGCCGCCTGAGTCGGTGTTTATCTGTATAACGCAGGAAACATATTCGGGGCGCACCTGCGTCACCGCCCTGCCAAAGGCGGAGAAACCGATGTATTCCACCAAAAGGTCTGCGATGATAAGCTGCGCCTGCGGCAGATTTTGTGCCTCATTTGTAAGGTCAGCACGCAGACATTCAAGCACCCCCGAAAGGCTCTCAAATCTTTGCGAAACCGCCTGTAAATACTGCGCATTTATATCAACGCCGTATACTTTTTTATACTTGCCCGTGTCGATATGCCCAAGGCCGTTGCCGCCTGCAACACCCAGCACCATAGCCGTGCTTACAGGGTATGCGTCAAACTGCTCTTTCATTATATCGCTTAAGGCCTGAAGCTGCCCGACCGAATCAAGACTCATATGTCTCTCGTAGGTTTCAAGGCCTATATCCTCCCAAGGGTTGTTCATAGCTCTCCCTCCGTTTTTATTTATAATAACACACCGCACACATAAAATCAAGCCCCCATATCCTTTCACGGATACAGGGGCTTATCAAAGCTTACTGCCTTATCAGTTGTGAGGGCCGTTTATCTGCTTGGAGAAATCATCACTCACCACATAGCCGAACTGATGTGCTTCCTTGCCCATTTCGGGAGCTGCGAACTTGCCTGCAAGCTCGGGCTTTTTGCCGAAATAGTTGTTCCACTGGGGGTTCTCTTTAAGGGTGACAAAGAGGTGCCTGCAAAGCAGGCGGAGGGGAGCCGCAAAAAGGCGGAGCACTACACTCCGCCTTTTCTCTCTTATTCTGTAACAAGCTGCCTTATGCCGACTTTTTTTATCTTGCGGGAAACAAAATACGCAAACAAAAAGAAGCAAAGACATACCACGCCTATCGGTATCATCACACTAAGCGCCGAGAATTCGCAGTAGAATGACGATACGCCCATAGTCTTAAGCAAGACGCTGAGTATGCTCTCGGTGAAAAGCAGGCCGACCGTCGTGCCGATAGCCGAGCCGATAATGGCGACTATCAGAAACCTTACCGCAAATTGCAGCCTTAAGTTCTTTGATGTAAAGCCCTGCGACTTGTAAATGCCTATGTCGGTCTTTTCCTGCGTGAAAGCCTTTGAGCAGACCATTGATATGACGATAAGCGCAAACACCACCGAGAAGCTGTAGATGACCGTTTTCATAGCGATAACTGCGGTGTTGAACAGCTGGTATTCCTCGTCGTCTTCGTAATTCCCGGTCACGTCCTTGGCTTCAAAGGCTTCTGTGCCGAAGGTATCGTTTATCGCCTTAGCCACCTCTGAGGCCTTTGAGGGGTCATTAAGGTTGAAGCCGCCAGAGCCTATTTTTTTAATCCCCATTTTCTCAGCGCCCTCAAAGCTCATACAGAACGCCTTGCCCGTGTCTGCCATAGAGGGGTAGAAGCCCGTGATGATATACTTGGCGCTGTTCTCGTTTTTGGTTACAGTCACCGTGTCACCTATCTTAAGGTCAAGCTCATCTGCTACAAGATCGGTTATGAGTATCTCGTTGTCATATTTGCAGGCTCTGCCCTCGCTCACATAATGATCCTCGGGGTATGCACGTATCTGGCATATTATCTCTTCGCCGTTTATCGAGAGGTACTGCTGGCTCTGAAAATATCTTGCACGTATGTCGGCGTGCTTCTCTGCTACCTTGACTATCTCATCGCAGGTCTCTTTGCTGACTTTGCTGTTTATGTAAAGCTCTACATCGTAATAATACCCGCCCATCATCTCTGCCGCTTTCTTTGATTTGAGCGAATCGCCAATGCCGTTTATCATCAGCATAAAGAATATAAGCAGCGACGCTATCACGATAGAAGCGGCGTACCTGCGCTTTGATGAGGTAAACTGCCTGAGTGCGAGCAAAGCCGACAGACACTTCTGCCCGATAGGTGCTTTGAGCCTTGAATCAAAATATATCTCGCTCTTGCCGCCCTGTATGGCACGCATGGGTGTTATCCTGCCTATCTTTCTTGTGGCGAGCAGTATAAAGAGCGTTGATACTATGAATATCATAAGCATTACAAAGGCGGTCTTTGCAGCGGCGATGTGGGTCTGTGCAATAAAGCCCGACATATTGTCAAACACGCCCGTGAGCACGCCTATGAGCGGTATGGCTGCGATAAAGCCGAGTACAGAGCCGATAAGCTCGGCAAACAGATACTGTATCACGAACACCGCCCGTATACGCCTGCTTGAAAAGCCCTGTGCTTTTAAAATGCCGAGGTCGGTGTAGTCCATCTCTATGCCTGATGATATGCTGTGCCACATAACTATCATCACAACGCCCACAAGTATCATGATGAAAGCAAACATTATGCCCATGATTATCTCGCAGTAGATGTTTGTATAGTGCGTCGACATATCCTTTGTTATAGAGCCCCACGATTTGGAGACAAGCCCCGTGTCGAGGTTTATCTGCCGCCTGAACCTGCCGTCAGAGAGGTCACAGTCATCAGCTCTGTAGACCTGCACTATCTTGCACGCCCAGTAGCCGTTCTCGTCGCTGCAATTATCAAGGGCTTCTTTGCGCATAGCGGCAAGGTCTTCATCTGATATGAAATTCCACTTCCAGCCTATGTTCATCGAGCCCATCATAGGCTCTGCCACAAAGCCCTTGACGGTGAACTGATAATCCTGCCCGCAGGCACGCATGGTCAGCTTGTCGCCCTTTTTGCAGTCCATCTTGCTCTTAGCGCCAAATGATATATACATCTCGCCTTTGTTAAGTTCAGGCAGGTCGTCCTCATAGCCCGTGCCGTCGTCGTTTACAAGCCTTACATCTTTTTTCAGGGCAGAAAGATACCATGTATTGCCGTTTGTCATGCCGTTTGACATCACCATATCGGTAGCTATCGCATCTGTCACGGTGTAGCGCTCTATTATCTTGTGCGAGTCAAGCTTGCTTTTGAGAGTATCGTCAAATCTGTCCTCTCTGATGAATGAAATAAAGTCAGGGCTGTCTGCCTGCTCATACAGCTCATCAAGCGTGTCATTACAGCTCTTGTCAACGCTGAGTATAAGGGTCAGCGACATAGCGCTTATGAACATCAGTATAAGTATACTTATAAATGTGCCTTTCTTGCAGCGTATATTTTCCCTGATAAGCGTATAAAGATCCATGCCGCTCACCTCACCATTCCATCGAGCTGAGCCAGGCGTTGACCTGGGCTTCTCTGCTCTTTTCGGATTCCTTGTCATAAGGCGGAAGCGTCATCTCGCCTATCACCTTGCCGTCAGAAAGATACAAAAGCCTTGACGCTCTGAGTGCTGCACGTATATCGTGAGTTACCATAAGTATGCTCTGCCCGTCACGGTTAAGCTCGGTCAGAAGATCGAGCACCTCGGTGGTATTGCGGCGGTTGAGCGCACCCGTCGGCTCGTCTGCAAAAAGCAGCCCCGGCTCGTTTATAAGCGCCCTTGCCACGGCGCACCTTTGCTGCTCGCCGCCCGAGACCTGCGAGGGCAGGTGGGTCTTGATGCTGTCGATATTCATTTTCTTTATAAGCTCATCGGCACGCTGTCTTACCTCGGCGGTCGTCTTTTCTTTATTAAGATAACCCGGCACGGCGATATTTTCAAAGAGCGTGAGGTTGCTGACAAGGTGCATCTGCTGGAACACAAAGCCGAAGTCGCTGTGGCGAAGCGTTGCAAGCTGACTCTCGTTCATAGCGACGATATCTTTTCCCTTATACATCACCCTGCCTGCGGTGGCTTTATCCATTCCGCTGAGGGCATAGAGCATTGTTGATTTGCCCGAGCCTGATGCCCCCATTATCACAGTAAAGTCGCCCTCATAGATATCAAGGTCAACACCCGTGAGGATATGCACCTGCCCGCCGTTATGCGCAAAGCTCTTTGAAAGCGCCCTCGCTTCAAGTATGGTATTTTTCATATTATTCTCTCCTTTTGGTCTGTGTTGAACTCATTATACACCAAAAGTTATTAAGAACTCCTTAAGAGGTTTTTGAGGCGTCACAACAAGGCAGCGCCACCGTCACCTTAAGCCCGCCCTCGGGGAGATTCAAAAGCGTGACCTCGCCGCCCTGCGCTGTTGTGAGATACTTTACGATATACAGCCCAAGCCCCGAGCCCTGCTCGTCAGCGGAGTTGCGGCCACGGTAGAATTTCTCGAAAATAAACGGCATATCCTCATCAGGTATGCCACCGCCGCTGTCACGAAAGGCTATATTCACGCAGCCATTCTCTTTTGTAAGCGTGACTGTGATATCCGTCTTGGCGTATTTTCTGGCGTTGTTTATAAGATTCTCGGTTATCTGCATAAGGCGGTTCTTGTCGGCGCTTACCTGTGCGGTAAAGTCGGGGCGCTCGCAGATAACGTCGCCCTGCTCGGCGGCTATCTCCTTTACTGCCGCCCCGATAAACTCCGTCACCTCGAAGACTTCGGGCTGTATTTTCAGCTTGTCAAGATCAGAGAGCGAGTGCAGGAAAAGGTCATTGGTGAGCTTTGACACCTCGTCGCACTTGCGCATTATCACCGAGAGGTACTTTGAGCGCTTTTCGGGGGTAGAGTCGAGGTTTGCGCCTAACCCCTCGGCATACGCCCTTATGGAAGAAACAGGCGTCTTGATGTCGTGGGAGAGGGTGGCTATCACCGTCTTGTTGTTGTCAATCGCCTCACGCTCGCAGGCACGGGCTTTGGTTATCTCACGGCGCATACTGTCAAACGCCCAGGTAAAGCTGCCGAAATAATTCGAGCGCTCGTAGTTTAGTGGTATATCAAAATCGCCGCCCGCTATGGTCTCGGCAAAGCCTTTCATCTTGTCAAAGGGGCGCAGAATTGATAAGTATACATATATAAACACCACCGCCGCAAAAGCACAGCCTATGCCGCAAAAGAGTATGGCGGTATTCCTGCTGCTGTTTTGCGCCTGCGAGTCTTTAAGGCTGCCCTTTAGCTCGGCGGCTTTTTCGGCGGCCTGAGCGCTGTCACCGTCTGCGGCAAGGCGCTCAACCTCGTTTATGGCAACTATCAGCTCGCCGTTTGTGTCGTCATTTTCTGATGATTTGTCATTTACACAATACAAAGCAGTCACGCTTATGAAGACGAGCATAAAAAACACCGTGATGCTGATTACCCTGCTTTTCATCTAACCCTCCACCTCCAGAATATAGCCCACCTTGAACACCGTCTTTATGTATCTGGGCGAGGCGGGGTCTTGTTCGAGCTTTTCACGAAGCCAGCGAATGTGTACCGTCAGCGTTGACGGCTCGACCGTCGAGAAAGCCCCCCACACCTCGGAAAGCAGCCTGTCTTTGGGAACAGCCGTACCTGCGTGCTCGCAGAGATATGCTAACAAATCAAACTCCCGCAAAGACAGCGACACAGGCTCGCCGCCCTTTTTTACAGAGCGTGCCGAAAGGTCTACCCTCACATCACCAAAGCACACCACACGCTCCTCACCGCTTTCGCCGTAGGCACGCCGCATCAGCGCCTTTATGCGTGAAATCAGCTCTGCCATTGAGTAGGGCTTTGGCAGGTAGTCATCGCCGCCTATGTCAAAGCCCGATATCCTGTCGCTTTCGCTGGTGCGTGCGCTTGCAAAGATAACGGGCACGTTCGACACCCGCCGCAGTTCCTTACACACCTCAAAGCCCGTGGCGTCGGGCAGGTTTATGTCAAGCAGAATAAGGTCATAGCTCTTTTCCGTCAGCAGGTCAAACGCCTGCTGCGCCGACACCGCCGAGGTGACGTTGTAGCCATAGCTCCCCAGCATATCAGTTATAACAAACGACAGGTCGTCATCATCATCTATAATAAGAATGTTGCTTCTCATAGCTTGCCCTCCCGTAAGCTCTTTTATCACAATAATTATACCACATATTCCGCCGCAGTGCAACAACGCAAAACTATTTGCAGGACGGCTGCCCGTGTTCTTTGCGTGATGTCAGCTTTTCATAAAACACAAGGGTCATCCTGTCGTTTATCTGCTGTGTTTCGCCGTATGCTTTGTAGCCGAGCTTTTTGTATAAATGGCAGTATCTCAAGTTCCATAGTTTTCATCTCCCTAAATACAAACATCGGCAGCCGCAAAGCTGCCGTTTAATTTTTCTTATTATACCACACTAACGCCAAAAATGCAAACCCGCAGGCGATTATTGCAATCATCAAAAATGTATGCTATAATTATCAGAGAAATTTTTCAAAAAAGTTTGATTTTCCCCTTGACTCTAAACCTAACTTCAGGCTTATAATATGCACATAAGGTACCTTACATCAAAAATAAGGAGGAGAGATCATGAAGATCGGAGATTTTGCCAAGGCCTGCAATACAAACATTTCAGTACTTAGGCATTACGACAAGCTGGGGCTTTTAAAGCCTTTATATATCGACCGCTTTACAGAATACCGCTATTATGATAAGTCGCAGATAGCCGTATTTGAGCGCATTTCAGAGCTTAAGGCTATCGGCTTCACGCTTGCAGAGATTCGTCTTTTGCTCAGCTGTGATGACAGCACCGAGGAGATATTTGCAGCCAAAAAGGCAGAGCTTGAGAGGCAGCTTCGTGATCTTGAAAGACTAAAAAGCAAGATAAACGGAGGTATTATTATGGAGCAGAAATTCAAAGCGCTGATCGAAAACACAGACCTGCCCTTTGTGAATGACGAGCAGGTCATAGGCAAGTGGCGTGTCGAGAGCGAGAACGGAAGTCTTGGCAGCAAGGACAGAGAGCTGTATTTCCTGCCGAAGGGCGAGTTCTACTGGTGCTTTGGCTGGACAAATGGCAAGCTTATCTACGACGACGGTGTGAGCCGCTATGTCAACGACTACCGCCTTGAAGAGCGTGGCGATGACTTATATATGATAGCCAGTTTCAAATCGCAGGACTATCCCGAAACGGGCGAGACTACAGCCATAGCCCTGAGAAAGCTTGATGACGTTCACTACACAAGAGATATGATAGCAAGAAAGGACGACATAAGCAAGCCCTTTATCCCCGATGATAAAGTCATCGGCAGGTGGAAAGCTTTTTGCCACTTTGACCCGAGCGAGCTTAGCAAAGAAGACTTTGTGCCGCTTCAAAACCCGCCCGAGGGCAGCTGCAACTATCTATCCGACCCGTATTTTAAGGAGATAGAATTTGCGCAGGGCGGCCACGTCACGGCCATTTACGGCGACGAAGTCATAAGCGGTGATGACAAGAGCGTATGGACTCGTGGCTTCTGGCTTCGCAAATGGAACAGCACCGCCTGCGCCTATGAGATCAAATCTTTCGGCGGCAAAGACTATCTCATAATCGAGTGGAAAAGCGGCGACTACCGCTTCGGCGGCCGTGAGAGCGACTATTATGTTATGGTAAGAGAATAGGGTTTATAACGAAAAATGAGCCGAACGCATCGGCTCATTTTTTTATACTATTGTTTTCTGTTTTTCTTTGATATTACAGCGGCCGAGATGCCGACTGCGGCAAGGGCAAGTGCGCCTGCGGCAGCGCCTGTAACGGGGTTTGATGTCGTAACAGGTGCGCTCTGCGAGCCGCTGTCATTTTCAGTCTCTGTGTCGGCAGGCGTGCTGTCTTCCGGCTCTTCCTCGCTGTCGGCGGGGGTCTCCGGCTCTATCGCATTTCTCAGAATTGTGAAGTCAAAAGACTCATCTTCATTGTTGAGGTAGTAGCTTTCGGTTATCGCTCTGTCAGCGTTTATGGTAAGCGTTACGGTGTAGTCGCCGGGCGCCCACTCCTCAGTCTTGCCGTCTTTGCTGTTTAAGTGCAGTAAAAAGGCTGTTTCCGAGTTGTTGTAGATATCACCCGAAAGCTTCTCGCTGCCCGTCGAAACCACCGAGCCGTCTGCCTTGTTTGTAACCGTGTAGTCAAAGGTGATCGTGTTGCCGTCAGCATAATCCTCGGTCAGCGGTGCACCTGCCTTGTTTCCGATGAAGACGTTCAGGTTGATCTCATCGCCCTGACCGAAATACCTTGTCGCATCATTCTCGACCATTTCCTTGTAAGGCAGCATCATAGGCTCGCTGCGATTTGTGGTGAACATATAGTCAATGACAAGGTCAACGTTCTCGCTCGACTGTTTTGTGCCCTCTGTCTCGGTATTCTCCGCTATCAGCTCAGGGTCATAAAGCGGCAAGCTTATTATATCATAGATGATATAAGGGTATGTCGGGTCACTGCCGTAGCCCACTATCTCCCAAACATTGTGGCCGTCACCAAGCGTTTTGTTATTAAGATCATACACGGTGTAGGAGTTGGGGCGGGCGGACTTGCAGTCGTGTATCTTTTCACGATCAAGAGGTGCTTCTGTGTCAAGCTCAAACTCCGCATCAGCATCGTTGTCACTATCAATAAGTATTATCGCCTTGTATCTGCTTGCCAAGTCCTGCTCATTAGGGTCATAGATAATGCCCTCGGCTGTAAGAGCGTGTGTTGACATTTCTATGTTTTCATCAGATGCGTTGCCTATAGCAAGGCCTGCACCGCAGGCGTTTTCGCTCTCTCTGTCAAGGTCAAGAAGCTTTGATATGGCCGATGAGTCGTTAGTTACATCATACACATCTATGATCCTTGATGCAACAAAGCCCTTTTCCACGCCGAGTGCAGGGTTATCCTGATTAAGGGGGAATGTGTGATTGCCTGCACCGCTCATAAAGAACAGGTTATTAAAAAACCATTCTATGCCTGCATCAGTCACAGCACCTTTATTGATAAAGCTTTCGGTGTAGAGATCAAACAGATCGTCCTCAGATGTGAATGCTTTTCCTGTCAGCGGGTCAGAATAATTCTGCGCCCAGTCTGTGAGCCACAGTATATTTGAACAAGATGATGCCCAGCAAAGGCCGCTGTCATTAAAAGGAATACTTGTATCGAACTTTTCAGAATCGACAAATGCATCATCGTGGATATAAAGCGGTGTATTATCATCAAGTGAATAATTATCCTCAATAGCCTTTACAAAGGCGTCTTTGTTGTCCTCAGTAAGGCCGGTTGCCACGAGCCTTAGCTCTTTGCCGTCAACAGTTATCGGCACATTTACCGACACAAATTCAGAACTTCTCGGTGCCCCTGTTTCAAGCGCTATGTCGGTAAATTCTTCGTGGGTCGATGCAAAGGCAGTCTGCGCCTGCATAACAGATGCAGCAAGCATAAGTGCTGCCGCCGCTGCGGTCATTCGTTTGGTTTTCATATTCGGTTTCCTCCCTGTGTTTTTATTGCTTTTATAAAGCAGCGTGACAAAGGCTGCGTGACCTCTTGACCCACGCAGCTTTTTTATCATAAATATATAACCCCGCCGTATCACAAAAACGCCCCGATAAGCCTTGTGATTATCTCACGCTTTGTAAGGTCGGCTTTTTCGTTCTCGTCTATTTCGAGAAGGTATCTCTCAAAGCCGTTGATTTTCCTTGTGCCGCTGGGGTGGTTGAGCACACGCTTGTTGCCCTCCTGAACATAGTAGTTGTTCATATATTCATAGACGATTATGGCGTCACGTATGCCCTCCTGCATAAAGGAATCGTAGAGGTTTGACCACTTGACGGCAAACTCTGTCGTTTCTTCAAAAAGCGGCATAAAGTTGTTTGCAAAGGCGTTGTTCCTTGCCTGCTCCTTATTGCCGATTATCCTGTCAAGGGGCAGCTCGATAAGGCCAAGCTTTACGACCTTCAGCGAGTTATTTATCTCAGGCTTTGAATCAAGCACAGGCAGATAGGGGTCAGAACCTGTCTTGTTAGCCTCGGCAACAGCATCATCTGCAAGCTTCTTCGCAGCTTTATAGTCTATCCTCTATAATAAACAGCCCTTTCAATTGTTTATAGTTTTAAGAAATTCACGAACAAAAAGTGAATATATTCATCTTGATTTACTTATTTAAGTATAACAGATTTATTGCCTATTGTCAAGTGATAAGGCGACATCTGACGCCGCAAAAACACATAGTGCCGCCCTTTTTACACGCCCTCAGCGTCGGCTTTTTTATTGCAGGATATGAAAATATTAATTATTTAGACTGCGCATCAATAATATGTCGTGAAATATTCACAATTCGCCCACAAAGGTATTGACAGGCAAAATGCTTTATGTTAAAATATTTAAGTACTGTTTATAAATAGTATTATGTAAGTGCCGCAGTCCGCCAAAGCCCCCAGCGAGGTCAAGGCAGGCTGTGCAAATTCAAACAAAAGGAGAAGTAAAAAAATGAAAAGAATGAAAAAGTTGATCGCCGCAGCATCAGCTGCTGTAATGCTCGCAAGCGCAAACATCGTGCCTGTTTCGGCTGCTAACTCTACCAGGTACATATTTGTCAAAGGTGATGTAAACAACGATGGTGCAGTAACCATGAATGACTATAATGCCCTTTACAGATACTATTGCGGCTTTGACGTACCCGGCGTCACCGATATATCGGCTGATGTTAACAAAGACGGACAAATCACATACAAAGATGTGAAATACTTATATGATATATTCAGAGGCGGCAAGAATACGCAAGTCATGTTTATGGAGAATTCCAAAAACAACTACACCCTTGTTTACGGTGATGAGACTTTTAATATATCATTTTCACCAGATATAGATAGTAATGGAAAATATCATGAAAACTGGCACATTAAAGATTCTTACCGCATAACAGATTATGATGATATGAAATACATCTGTCAGATCTTAAAGGACGAGCATCCCATACACAACACAGATAACACATATGTAAGAAGCGTCAAGAGCATGGCTAATGAATGGCAAATTCATAATGATTCATATTTTGGTAATGAGAACGCAACCGATCCTGTTGGTGTAAATATAAGAAACAGAGCTCAGAGCGTAGATATAGACTCCGATCAAGCATGGTTTTACTCAAATTAAAAACACCCCCCACACTATCAAGCTAATACGTCCGCAGCAATCGGGCGTATGACACAAACAAGCATAATAACAGCCCGACATCGAACGGAAAACGGTGCCGGGCTTTTGCTTTTTGGGGATAGGTTGGATTGGTGGGAGGGCAGGAGCGCAAGACGGAGTATACTGATAGTGTTTTGAGGCAAGACCAATCAAAGACCAACTTCAAAAACGGCAAAAAGAAAAAAGCCCTCAAACCCAATGTTTACGGACTTTTCTGCTGGTCGGAGTGACGGGACTTGAATTGTGCAGAACGTTGGTTCTGATTTGAAGCAGTTTGCGTTAAGCCCCTATTTTACGCACTTTGCGTTGATGTAACTTTTGCAGCTTGATGCAAAAAATCATAAGTTTTCGTAAGAATAATGGACAAGTAATGGACAGACCTCTGGCATCTCTGAATACATTTTACAAGGAGAATAACTATGAATATTATTGAAAAGATGTATAATGGAGATCTGTTCCCTATCGGGACATACAGCAATTCCAGCAAGGAATATAAGAAAGCGATGGACGCACTTGTAGCTGCCGAGACGGAGCTGCTGAACACCTATCCGCAGATCAGGGAGCTGTTTGACAAGTATCAGAGCGTTCAGTTCGAGCTTATCAGCATTAACAACAGGCAGGAGTTTGTGAATGGGTTTAGGATTGGGGGACAGATGGTGATGGAGATGTTGAGAACGATTGAATGAAATAATTGCGATAGCCGATTCGGAGACGGGTCGGCTATTGTTATATATTGTTTTTATATTGGCAATGTATACTTAGAATTGCTATGAATCTGTATTGTATTTTATATCAGTAGAATCTAAAGTCAAGTCGTTATTATACATCAAAAAAGGTTAATTGCTTTTTGTACAATATGTAGCAAAAAAACAAAGAATATTTTAAAATCATGTTGCTTTTCAGCATTTAATGTGTTATAATATAGCAAAGACATATTTTTATTAAGAATAATGTCGATAAATATATTATTATACTATTGGAGGGAACATTATGCAGGCCGTTAATAGTCAATTAACTAATTTTATAGGCACATCAAACATTCAATACTCCATACCAATTTTTCAACGTCCATATTCTTGGGAATGTGATGATGTCATTAAACTTCTTGAGGATATTATAGCTGTTTCCAGAGATGATAAACGACCTTGCCATTTTATAGGCTCAGTCATCTATCTGTCGGAAACGCAATTTGCTTCTAAAATCAAGCTTTGTTCTGTTATTGACGGTCAACAACGTCTTACTACTCTATCGCTTATTTTGTTAGCTTTGTGTAATTATTCGCGTACTTATTATTCCGCTGAAAAATATAAAGAAGCTGATACTGGTTATAATCAGATATGCGAATCATATATTATTAATAAGTTTGAAAAAGGAGATTTAAGATATAAACTAAAACTAAGTGGAGATGACTTTACATCATATAAAAAAATAATTGAAATAGAAAATTCTAAAGAGAATTCTAGAAAGGAGACTATAGAAATTGCGGACAGATTGAAAACAAATCGTGTATATAGCAATTTCATATTTATATGTAATTATCTCTCCAAGAATAAAACGGATCCTCAACAGGTTATAAACGGAATCAGAAAAATACTTTTAGTTGATATTCCCCTTGTTCCTGAAGATAACGCACAATTGGTTTTCGAAACTGTTAATAGTACAGGTAAACCATTAACTGAGGCTCAAAAAATCAAGAATTATATTCTAATGACAGTGCCTACTGATGATCAAGACGAATTGTTTTATGAATGCTGGCATCCAATGGAACAAGGACTAACGGCAAATGATTTTGATGAGTTTTTCAGATATTATATGACTGTTAAATTAGAAAAACAAGTCTCTAAACAATACTATGAGGTCTTCAAAGGATATGCAAAGAAATGTGGAATTAATACACTAAATATTGTTAAAGAAATCAAACGATACTTTGACCATTACATACGTTGGAAAAATGCCGAAAAATCGAATAATACTATTGATAGAATAATAGCTAATATAAAATCAACAAAACAATATAAAGTAACACCAGTCATTTTAAAAGTATTAAATGACCTACACGATGGTAAATGCACTAGTTCACAGGCACAAAATGTTCTGAAAATCATTGAATCATATTGGATGAGGAGAATAATCTGTGGATTTCCTTCGAACACAGCAGGAACAGTTTGTTTTAATATGCTAAGGAATACTGGGAATACAAATTATGTTGATGATTTTATTCAAGGAATCTATGAATTAACTTGGGCTCAAAGAATGCCAGACGATAATGATGTAAAGCTAAAACTGTATGAAGTTGATATTTATGGAAAAGGGTTTGAAAGAATTCTTCTGGACAGAATGGAGGCTCATGAGAATAAAGACTATATTCATTCAAGTAACCATTCTATAGAACATATAATGCCACAGACCATACAAAGCCATGAGGACTTATATAATAGAAAAGATTTATCTGATACTCAAAAAGAAAAACTAGATTGGGCAACAGACTTAGGAGAAAACTGGCAACAGATTCATAAAAAGTATTGTAATACTATCGGTAATCTAACTTTATCAGGTTTTAACTCAGAGTACAAGAATTATAGATTTATGTATAAAAAAGAGATGAAAAACGGTTATAAAGAATCACCTATCCGACTGACTTCAAAAACTGTAGCCAAAAAAGAAAAATGGAATGAAGAAGAAATAAAAGAACGCTCAGATGAAATGGCAAAGATTATTTGCGATATATGGCGTTATCCCCGGAAATCCTCAAAGATTTAATCATTCTATATAAATATGATTGACTTATGATAAGATGAAACGACCGACTGATTATTAATCTCCTGAGAAATGTGGTTTAAATGGCATCATCACATTTTACAATCTGTCCACCTTGTCGCAGCTGAGACAGAGCTGCTGAACACTTATCCGCAGATCAGGGAATTGTTTGACAAATATCAGAGTGCTCAGATCGAGCTTATCAGCATTAACAACAGGCAGGAGTTTGTGAATGGGTTTAGGATCGGGGGACAGATGGTGATGGAGATTATGAAAGCAATCGAATAGTGTGTTAAACGGCTGCACCTTCGGGTGCAGCCGTTTTTATAATTTATCAGTTCAAATGTGAAGGTGCAGATGAAGTGTTCCTTTCTAACTTTGTTTTTTCAGTCGCATAAATTCTCTCGGCATATTCTTTCACTTTATTACATATCCACATATACGCAGTAGTATCTTTTGAATAGTCTGCTTCAGCATACATATTTATCCTTCCGTCTTCTCTCATTTGCTCTACTTGCTGAAACGCCTTATCATCTCCCTTAGGATAAATGGCAAATGTTGCACCATTTCCTTTGTTTACAAGAGAAAAAGCAGGAATATCACTCGGTCCATCTGCAATATATATCATATTTTCAAACTTCACTCTTCTGAACTCTTCGGGGAGTTTACTATTTACATCTACACCATCACGCTTTCCTACACCCTTATTGATTTCAAATAATGCTCTTGTTTTAGATGTATTATCGAGGGCATAAACAATCTCACTTAAAACTGTATTTCCGCTTTCATCAACAGAATCAGTCAGTTCGCATCCCCATATGTCTTCAACATGCTCCATGACGAGCGATCCACGTATTGTCTGTGCTGTACCGGTGCTTACAATATAGTGTTCAACTCTTATGTCATATTCTTTGTATTTCGGCTCATTGGCTACTATTTCTTTTGTCGCTTGAAAAATCTGCGGAATACCGTTATAGAAATTCAGCCTTTTGCCGTATTCATACAACTTTTGATTGTTCAGCCCTTTGAATTTTCCGTTACGAGCATATTTTATAAGGAAATTTAGATAACAAGTATCTATATTAACTCTGATCCCTTTTTTCTCAAGCTCATCAGGAAAAGCATTAACTTCCTTCCAGAAATCTGCAGCTTCTATATTGTTTTCCTTAAAAATAGGTGTTTGCATATATTCACTGATTAATGTTTTATCAAAGTCCCATATTATAGCTATAATATTTGCCATACTTAACCTCCTGTTAAATAACTCAGCGATATTTCTTCCAATTGATTAGCAATAACACTAAATGAATTGTTCAAATCCAGCGTCCTCGCCCCGATAAGATTCCCACCTATCACAAACGGCTCACCTTCGGGAAAAACTTCGTCTTCAGTCTTGGCATAAAGCAGCAGCCCCGAAACATTCCCCGTATTCGCCGTGTCCATGTTTTTCACATAGGCGAATATTTGATACAGGTTTGCAGGGTTTAGAGATAATCTGTCATAGTTTTGATTAAGTATTCTTTTGTAATACTTTGTATCAATGATAAGTGTCTTATCCCCGTATTTCTGTTTTAACACAATATCAGTTTTCATAACAGGAAGATACTTAATCAACGGATTGCTTTCTTCCGTTTCTTCAGTCCACTTCATTATTGGTGCAGATACATCAAGCTCTTTATGCTCCTGCTTGTAATACTCAAAAACAAACCGTTGGAACAGCATATTCATCTGTTCATCCGAGAACTCTATTAGCTTATAGTTGCCTTCGTCTGTGCTTTGCAACAAGCTGTTCAGCACAAGATAGCAGATATTCATCAGCAGCTCATAATTGCGGTTGTTCCGCTGGTAGATCAGCCTGTTCCATGCGATATGGTCGGGCTGTATCAGCTTGACATTTCCAAAGAATACACTCACCCGTCTGAGTGCTTGCTTTCTTTCGGGTGCAACATCA
>CADAGC010000047.1 GCA_902787365.1 uncultured Ruminococcus sp.
AAGCATTTTTTTCTTCATTGTTTCGCACGAATATAAAACAATCATCATCAAGCTCATGAACTGTAAAGATTTCGCTTTTCATGGACTCAGATAGCTTTTTTCTGTTAGTAATATAAAATTTTTTTGTATATACATACAGAAAAAGAAACTATTTTTTTCACTTTTAAACTCCTTTGCTTCCTATATTTTTATAATATGTGTTGTTATATATACACACATAGTCTTTAGCTTTGAAAACATACTCGCCATTTTCATTTTTTGACAAGACTTCTTTATAGAATTCGTGAAGTGTTATATAAGAACCCTTATCAGCCTTTGATATCGATACTTTTTTATACTCTTCTTCATCGGCCGGTACAATGTTATCCTCTGTTTCTCTTAGATCGACAATAACACCGTATTTTGAGTAATCAACGAGCAGTTGCTCTCCTTTGCTGATGATCTCTCCTTCCAAGCCATATATATCATAAAGTGTACGAGCTTTTAAGGTATTATTGTCATAGCATTCAATTACTTCAAGGTCGATATATTCTGGTAGTCCTGAATTGCCAATAATATCTTCAGATGAACCTTCTTCTTTGCTTGAACATGCAGTAAAGAGTAATACAGTTATTAGAACAAACAATAAACATTTTTTCATAATAACAAAATCCTTTCTTTTTGATTATTCTTCATAGAGTTAATTGTTATATTTTTAAAATATAAAAACGCCTTACACAACATATAACTATCCAAAGGGGGATATACAGATTGGTACAAATACTTGTCCAGACTTGAAAGCGTGCGTTCCATATTGCTGCTCTTGGCTTCAAGTACCTCGTCTTGGTTACGGACTATGGCCTCACGCTTTTTGGCGCTGCTGAATAACGTCCACCACCTTTAAACATATATAAACACCCACCGCCCAAGGCCATACCTGACCTCGGGCGGTGTCTTGCTGTTCAAAAACCACAGTCCTGTTCTGCCGTGAAAGTATCACTTACAGCGAGCCTAAACTTTTGAGGCTGTTTGTGTGAATGATGCTGTCGTCATCAATTATATCAGTCTTCTTGAATTCTGCCTGAATGTTTTTAAAGGAGTTGTTCATCTTTTCATTCTTTATCTGATTGCTTGCCTTGAAGAATTTGTCCTTAATGATGCCCACGCCATGCTCTGCGGCCTGCTTGATATCGGCTATGCTGTTTGATTTGAGCATTTCCTTGAACGCAGGTGACTTCTTGATCGTAGACATATTTGAAGCGATCTCGCTGTCAAACTGTTCTCTGGTCATTCTGCCTTTGCCGATAGTTCTGGCGGCCTCTTTGTATTTGTCTCTCAGCGTTTCTACCGTCAGTATTCTTGCAAGCGAATTCTCAAATCTCTCCTTATCAGCAAGTGCATCATTTTTGAGCAGATACTTGTCGGGATTCCTAAAATCGCCTACTGCCTGTAAGTTCGTCAAAGACTCATCGCTCATGCTGTCTGCTATCTTATCGACTGATGCCTTGTAGTTTATTTCCAGCCTGTCTGCATCAAGCTTGGCTGTTTCCTCGGGATATAACGTTCTGATCGCCTCAACTATCTCCTTGGCGCCTTCCCACCTTTTCTCGCCCATTCCAGAGCCGGGCTTGAAGCTTTCCATCTGCTCATTGTCAAATGGGTCTTTGTCGGCACCTATCATTTTAAGGCTCATGTAATTCACAGCCGTCTTGTATGCTTCAAGAATATTCTTCCTTACCTCGGGAGAATCCTTCCTCTCGGGCATTCCATTAGCAACGTCCCAAGCCTTTTCTGTAGCGGAGCGCAGCTTTATTATCTCATCTGTGTCACGGTGCCAGAACTGGTAAAAATCAGGCTCTGCATACAGCTTTTCACACGCACGTCTTATCTTGTTTATGCCCGTGTTGAACTCGAGCGCTTCTTTAGCCATTTTAGCTTGCACTTCGAGATCCTCATATTCGAGCAGTTTTTTCTGAAAGTTGGCAAAGCTCCTGACCGTTAAAATACTTGTCTCCAACATCGTCGAAAGTTTCATCGGCTTATTATCCACAGCGTAGAGCTTTTTGTTCTTTGCTACCTTGACAGGGTCTAAGATCTGTTTTGTAAGGTCATTGTATGTACCCAGCGCATCGACATATTTACGCCCGTACTCCTCACATTTTTCCTGCGCTTTCTTATCATACTCAGAGCTTTCCATGCCCTTGTATGACGCATAAGCATTCAGCACCACCAGCTGATGAAACAGTTCTCTGTTCCTCTCAGGTGTATTCTTGTCGTTTATCTGGCCCTTGACCTGTGCTATCTTTTCTAAAAATGTCATAGTCAAAAACCTCTGTTTGATATTTTTTGATTCACATTGGTGTTATTGCATAATATGGGGCATGACAAAAAGCGGCCGAGTGTAAACTCAGCCGCTTTAATATATTATTCGAGTGTGACGTTCCATTTTGCAAGGTACTGCTTGAGCCTTGCAACGTCAGCTATGGTGTATTGTCCGTCGCCGTTGACGTCAAAGTTCGGCAGATAGATAAAGCTCACATTCCACTTTGCCAGATACTGCTTCATCAGGGCTACGTCCTTGATGTTCACTTCGCCGTCAAGGTTCACATCGCCGGGGTTTCTCTTCCTCGGGACTACTGTGTCAGCCATAGTTATCTCATGCTTGCCTTCGGGGTCTCTGAATATCTTGCCGCACCTCTTGCAGACGTAGTATTCAATGTTGCCCTCTTCAAGATATGTTGATTCTTTTGCGTTTTTCTTTTCAAGGTCATGCCCGAGCGGGTCGGTGTCAACTTCCTTGGTCTGCACCGTAAAGGCCTCATTTTCAAACTCAGCGCTTGTGTATTTGCCCTTGCCCTTGCTTTCGCAGCCTGCGGCAGTTATTTCATTGTAGGTGGTTTTTACAGTTTCGGTCTCTTCCTTTTCGCAGCGTGTGCAGCCTCTTGTGGCTGTGACCTCGGTGTTGTCATCATTCCATACATACTCTGCCTCTTTCCAGTCGTGGCCGAGAGAGTCGGTATCTATTTCTGTAGTCTGTGCCTCAAAAGCCTCATTCTCAAAGCCAGCCGAGTAGTATTTCATCTTGCCTGTTTCCTCGCAGGTAGCTTCTTTTGTAACTTCGCTGCTTACTGTGTCGGCAGTCTCGGTCTCGGAATGCTCCTCGTCACGCTGGCAGACTCTCTTTGCCGTTACAGAGGTGTACTCCTCGTCCCACTCATACTCGGTGTCGCCCCAGTCGTGGCCGAGGGCGGGAAGTGTTTTGTAATTAGAATCTGTACCTGCCCAAGCAGATGAAAAATATGCTGTATATTTTTCTATACCCTTGGTTGTGCAAGTTGGCTGCGTAGTTACTCTACTTTTTATATTAGTTGTCGTTTCAGATTCACTCGTTAAAGTATAATCCTGAGCAGATGCATCCCATTCCTTTTTTGTTGCAGTCGCCCGTGTGTATCCATTCCAGCTATAACTTGCAGTATCAGGGTAATCGCTGTCAGCTCGTGCATTCATAAGTGTCGATTGCGGCACTATGTAGAGAAACTTCGCTATCGTATCTCCCACAAGCTTGCTCAGCACTTCCTGCGGCACCGCCCCGAATGAAAGCATTCCCGCAAGTGCCAATGCCACCAGCTTTTTGCCAAAGCTTTTTTTCATAGATCCTCTCCTCCTTATTATTTTGGTTTCTTATTTAAGAGTCACATTCCATTTTGCCAGGTACTGCTTGAGTATCGTCAGATCCTTAACAGTTACCGAGCCGTCGCCGTCAACATCTGCGTTTGAAGCGTTTATGCTCACATTCCACTTTGCAAGATACTGCTTAAGTATTGTAACGTCCTTGACATCAACGCTGCCGTCGCCATTAACGTCGCCGGGCGTTCTTACTACTGTGCCCTGCTTAACAATAGTGTATGTCTTCTTGGCTGTGCCTGTGAAGTTGCCCTTGCCAGTCAGCGTGAGGGTGGCTGTGCCGGGGTTGACGTTTGCGGTGTATGCCACATTGTAGTCTGTGCCGACCTTGAGGGTCTTGCCACCAAACTTCACAGTAGGCACAGGTGTTATCGACGAGCCTGTGTAGGTGTAGCTGCTGTTAACGCCTGTGATAGTCGCAGAGCTTATATTTGCAGCCGAGATAGTGAAGGTGACACTCTTGCTGCCCGTGTAGTTGCCCTTGCCTGTTATGGTAACTGTTGCTGTGCCTGCGTTTGTGTTGTTGCTGTAAGATACTGTGTAATCTGTGTTAAGCGTAAGCGTCTTGCCGCTGTATGTTACGGCGGGTGTCTGTGTTATGGCAGAGCCTGTGTAGGTCTTGTTGGATATGCCCGACACGCTTGCGCCGCTGAGATTAACTGCGGTTATTGTAAAGTTCGCACTCTTGCTACCTGTGTAGTTGCCCTTGCCCGTTATAGTCACGGTTGCTGTGCCGACATTTGTATTGTTGCTGTAAGCTACTGTATAATCCGTGCCCTGTGTAAGCGCCTTGCCGCCGTAAGTCACGATAGGTGTCTGTGTTATAGCAGAGCCTGTGTAAGCCTTGCTTGTAAGCCCCGATATAGTCGCACCGCTGATATCGGTCTTTGTCGGGGTGCTGCCGCCTGTGATAGTAAATGTTACCTTCTTTGAGTTCTTGTAGTTGCCCTTGCCTGTTATGGTAACTGTAGCCGTGCCTGCGTTTACATTGTTGCTGTAGGCTACTGTATAATCGGTGTTAAGCGTAAGCGTCTTGCCGCCGAGGTCTACTGTAGGTGTGGGCTTTATCTCGCTGCCTGTGTAGCTGTAGCTGCTGTTTATGCCTGTTACATTTGCAGCGCTTATGTCAGATGCCGAGCCTGCAACGATAGAGAATGTCGCACTCTTCTCGCCCGAATAATTGCCCTTGCCTGTTACGACAACCATAGCATTGCTGCCGACGTCGAGGTTGTTGTAATATGCCACCGTATAATCCGTGCTTGCACTAAGGGTCTTGCCGTCAAGCTTTACCGTCGGCACGGGAGATATCTTCTTGCCCGTGTATTCATATGATGACTGCGGAAGTGTCACCGTTGCATTTGCAAGATTGCCGAGTTTTATTACATCTGTGTAGTTCTGCTTTGTGGTGTAGGTGCATCTGGTACACTTGTATATGTCATAACCCATTTCCGTCTGCGTGGGTGCAACGGTCTCTGAATACACCAGATCATGCCCGAGTGAAGGTATGTCTGTCTTGACTATTGATTCGCCGCAAGCGCAGGTGTATGTCGTCTGACCCTTTGTGGTGCAGGTCGCAGCCTTAGTCACCGTGGCTTTTGAATAGTTGTGCTGATGTGCGCCGGGATCGAGCAGTACGTAATTGTCAGGCGACAGATACTGCACGGCATAGTCATAGGCCGCTGTGTTGGAATAACATTTGAGAACGAAATCATCTATGCGTACCGTATCATTATTATCGTTACTTTCGACATATCTATAGCCGAAAGCGTAAGCGCCTATCTCTGTCACAGATTTGGGAACAGTAATTTCTTTTACATTGATACAATCATAAAACGCTTCCTCACCTATAGTTGTTACTCCATCGGGGATAGTTACCGAAGTAAGTGCTGAGCAGTTCATAAAGGCCTCTGCCCCGATAGTCTTAACACCGCTCGGTATAGTTATTGTTGTAAGCGCTTTGCAATTGCTGAATGCCGAATCACCAATAGTGGTGAGTGTTAAGGGAAGTGATACCGTTTTCAACGCCTTGCAGAGAGAGAATGCATCGTCGCCGATTTTTGTCACACCCGATGGAATAGTAATAGCTGTAACAGACCTTCTCAATGAGGAGCCAAAAAGCTTATTACCATTTCCCACAGCATATACGCTACTTCCGCCCGCAGTTGATGGAAAAGTTACATTAGTACTGGATCCGCTATATCCATCTATTATTGCGCCCTTTGAATTAACGGTATATGTGAAACCGTTGCTGTCAATAGCAGCCTTCGCCACAATCCCGCTGCCAAAAAAGCTGTAGCCCTGCGGCAGCGCAGCCGCCGTGCCTAACATCATAGCAGCCGCAAGCGCACCTGCAAGTAGTCTCTTCGTCTTCATTAAAAATTTCCTCCAATTATAAAAAAACACGTTCATAGACCTATATACTATATTATAACATTTTTAACAATGTTTCTCAATAAGCATATTAAACAAACAGATTTTTCATTTTTGGGCATATAGCCTACTTGTTTACAAAAAATTAACCCCGATACCGCTTGACAGATTATGTTTGATACGATATAATTTAATCATACCAATCAACAACCCACAGACACACTACAGAAAGGAATGACAGTTTATGAGCAGATTTTATGATTTGAGCGTGCCCGATACAAAGGGCGGTCAGGTGCCTATGAGCGACTATGAGGGCAAGGTGGTGATCGTTGTGAACACCGCCACAGGCTGCGGCTTCACCCCACATTATAAGCCACTTGAAGAGATGTATGAAGCGCTGCACGATAAGGGCTTAGAGATAATCGACGTTCCCTGCAACCAGTTCGCAGGGCAGACACCGGGCACAGATGAAGAGATACATGAATTCTGTACGCTTAAGTATAACACCAAGTTCCCGCAGATGAAAAAGAGCGATGTAAACGGCGAGAACGAGATAGAGCTTTTCACATTCCTTAAATCGCAAAAGGGCTTTGAGGGCTTCGGCAAGGGTGCAAAGGCGCTTGCGATGTCGGCCTTGTGTAAGGCAAGGGATAAGGACTATAAGGATAGCCCCGATATCAAGTGGAACTTCACTAAGTTCGTGATAGACAGACAGGGCAACGTGGCCGCACGCTTTGAGCCTACTGAGGATATGAAAAAGCTGCGTGAGTGCGTCGAAAAGCTGATAGGATAAAACATAAGAAGGTTTTTTGTCAAACTTTTTTCCTCAAAAAAAGTTTGCGGGGTCGTACTCAATCGAGCTTGCTCGATTGAGTACAGGCAGAGCCTCTCCGCCGCAGGCGCTTAGGCGGCGAACATAGTAAACTATACCGCACTACGTGTTGACACCAACAAAGCTATAATAAACAAATCAAGCCGAGCGCAAGCGAGGCAAAACCCGCCTCAGCAGAAGCCCCGATACCATAACAAAGGAGAAAAAATATGAAATCCAAAAAGCCGACCGTGTGTGAACAGCTGAGACTTGAAAACCAACTGTGCTTTCCCCTCTATGCCGCCGCAAGACAGGTGGTGAATATGTATACCCCTTACCTTAAGCCGCTGGGGCTTACATATACCCAGTATCTTGTTTTTCTTGTGCTGGGCGAATACGGCGAGATGAAAGTAAGCGAGATAGGCGGGGAACTCCTGCTTGATAACGGCACCCTCTCCCCTATGCTCAAAAAGCTTGAAAAAGAGGGCTTTATCGTGCGCACAAGAAGCAGCGAGGACGAAAGGATAGTTATGATTTCCCTCACCGATAAGGGCGCAGAGCTGTATGAATCGCTTGCCGATATCCCCGAAAAGGTCGGCTCTTGCGTGTGTATGGATAAGGAAAAGGCAGAAACTCTTTACACCCTGCTTTATGAGCTGCTTGACGCACAAAAGGCTAAGGAATAGGCCATATCACGGTAAAAAGCCCCTATCACCGCATGAAAGGGGCTGCTTGCCTTGTGCAAGATACACAAACTTTGCTTATGCGCCAAAAATGCCTTGACAAATAAATAATAGTATGATATAATATATCTCGCATTCGTATCTAAAGACAACAGGCGGCTCGTAAAGAGTGGAAGTCCTGTCGAGGAGACAAAGGCACTAACAAATTGCTTTTTATCGTCCCTTTTTGTCTTTTGATGAAAAGGGGCTTTTGATGCGTTTGTAAAATTACAAACAAACGAGGTGAAATCAGAAAATGGCAAGTGAAAAGGTTTTAGCCGCTAAGAAGGAAAAGGTCGACAAGCTCACCGAAATGCTCAAGAACTCCGCTGCAGGCGTACTCGTTGATTACAAGGGTATCACAGTTGAGGAGGATACAAAGCTTCGTAAGGAGCTTCGTGAGGCAGGCGTCAGCTACTTCGTAGAGAAGAACTCGATCCTCCGCTTTGCATTCAAGAACGCAGGTCTTGAGGGCATCACCGACGTTCTTGAGGGCACAACTGCTATCGCTATCTCTAACGACGATCAGACAGCTCCCGCAAGAATACTCGGCAAGTTCGCTGAGAGCGTTAAGGAGAGAGAGATCTTCAACCTTAAGGCAGGTTACATCGGCGAGGAGATCTATGACGCTGCAGGCGTTCAGGCTCTTTCCAAGATACCTTCCAGAGAGACTCTTCTTGCACAGCTCGTTGGCTCGCTTCAGGGTCCTATCCAGAAGCTCGCAGCTACACTTCAGGCTGTTGCAGACAAGAAGGAAGGCGAAGCTGCTTAATTGCAGCATAGTTGCATAGGAAAAAGCCTATGCGCAGACAATTTATTATAATCTAATGAAAAGGAGTTAATTATCATGGCATCTGAGAAGATCACAAATATCATTGAAGAAGTTAAAGCAATGTCCGTTCTCGAGCTCAAGGAGCTCGTAGACGCAATCCAGGAGGAGTTCGGTGTAACAGCTGCTATCGCTGCTGCTCCCGCTGCTGGCGGTGCTGCTGCTGCAGCTGAGAAGACTGAGTTCGACGTAATCCTCGCTTCCTTCGGTGACGCTAAGATGGGCGTTATCAAGGCTGTTAAGGAGATCTGCGGTCTTGGTCTTAAGGAAGCTAAGGAGCTCGTTGAGGGTGCTCCTAAGGCTATCAAGGAAGGCGCTTCCAAGGCTGACGCTGAGGACATCAAGGCTAAGCTCGAGGCTGCCGGCGCTACAGTTGAGCTCAAGTAATTTATATTACGCTTATTCAAAGGGCTGTCCGAAAGGGCAGCCTTTTTTTGTATTGACAAATCTTTGCTTTTATGATAAACTTAGTTAAAGTTCTGTTAATAAAGGAGAGGTGCTATATGAAAAGGCTTATATCCACAGTCACGGCATTTATGATGATATTTACTCTTGCTGTCTTTCTCCCCGAGGGGGCAATAAGGGCAGGGGCTATCTCGGGCACGGGAGCTAAGGCAAACCCATATATTGTAACAACATTTGATGAGCTGAAAAATATTTTGAGCCCGAGCGATACATCGGAGCATTCATTTACTAAGGATACAGATATCTATGTCAGGCTCGGCAAGGATATATCTCAAAAAGACCTTTCTATGGATAATTATATCGAAACCTATTCAAATTCAGCCAAAACCGTTAATTATCATTTAGACCTCGCAGGTCATACCTTATACAGAGAATCTGAATACTGCCGCTATCTGTTTATGATATCATCTAACTCGTGCCTGACTATAAATGACAGCGTAGGCAGCGGCAAGATAGAAACTAAGTTAGTGACCGATTTTATTCACCCCCATACGTTTTTTGTTATGGGCGGAGGAAATCTTGTGATAGAAAACGGAACATTTACATCACTCAACACAAAAACGCAGGGATATATTGAGGAATATATCCTTAATATGGGCGGAGATGTTACAATAAACGGCGGAACATTTTCGTCATATGACCGTGTTATAGAGCATGACAGCGGAACCGTCACCATAAATGACGGAACATTTATAATTCACGGAACACATCCCGAAAATGCCCCTAAATGGGGATTGAGTCTTTGCAAGGACGCAAAAATATATAACTGCACGCTGATAGGCACAGATGAAGTGGCATATATAGAAACCACCGGCTGTCTGATACCCGATATCCTGCCGGACAACTACACCATAACGGCTGACGGAGAAAATAAGAAAGTGACGGATTTTGAACAGTTTTCGGGTGATAACAGCAAGCCGTACTGGATCTATGGCAGAGAGCTTATTATCAAATCGCCCGAAAAGATCGACAGAGTTGACCTGACCCTCACCGAGCCGAAGGCAGGTGAAAAGCCCGACAACACCGCGGCAGTCACAAAGGGCGAGGCAAAGGTCACATTGGTACAATGGACGGAAAACAATGTACTTGCCGACACCTTTGAGGAGGGCAAGACATATAATGCAAGGCTTTTGCTTTCACCGCTTGAAGGCTATACCTTTACCGAAAACACAAAGGTGTATTTTAACGGCAAGCAGGCTGAAATATGGCCGCTGTCACAGATAATTGGCTTTAAAGGAAATGTTGCTTATGACCTTGACTTTGACTGCAAGGGTGCGCGCATTCCGGGCGATGCAACTGATGACGGCGCTGTTGACATAAAGGACGTAACGGTGCTAAAGCAATACCTTGCAAAGTGGAACGTGATGATAAACACGGAGAACGCCGACGTTGACGGCGACAGAGAGGTCACGATAAAAGACCTTACTATCCTAAAGCAGTACCTCGCAAAGTGGAAGGTCGAGCTTAAATAGTATTATAATAGTATATAAGAGCTGCCCTGCGGGGCGGCTCTTTTTATTGACAAATCTCATACTTTGTGGTATGATTATAAAAACTAACGAAATGGGGGAAGAAAATGAAAAAGATACTTTCATTACTCACAGTACTTGCGCTTGTGCTGGCACTCGGGGCGTTTTTGCCCGAAGGGGTGCTGAGGGCTAAGGCACTTGGCAGTATTACGGGGTTCGGTGCCAATTACCTGGGTGAAGATCGTCTTTACTGGAACGAATATGACGGCGCTGCCTATTACAAGGTAGAGGTCACAAGCCGTGTGCTCAACAAGACCTACAAGGTCACAGAGCCGGAATTCGTTTTTGAGGGTCTGTTCACGGAAAAGGGCATTATCTATAACTGCGTGGTAACAGCCTATGACAGCAGCAACAATGCGCTGGCGGTTTCCAGGTCAGAAACGGTTTGTACCTCAGCAAAGCTCACAAATATGAAGATAAATGACGACCTGACAATGACTTGGGACGAGTTTACGGGCGATTATGAAGAGATACACGTTAACATCAATCTTAACAGCTCGACAGGCTCAGTCGCAGGAACTACCACAGGCGCAGACCTTAAGCCCTATTTATCAGACCAGCCTACAGGCAGATACAAAATATGGGTGGTTGCTAAGGTAAAATATGATAACACGCTTTATTCCGACTATGTTTATTTAGACTATGAGAGTACGGCACTGTTTGTGACCTCAACAAAGGCGACCATTACTCAGCCGCAGGAGGGTATGACACCTGCCGACACACAGGTCACAAGCCTTGTTCTCAATGACGGCGATATAAACGCAAGTGAAGCCGTAAAAAGGACTGTTCTCTCGTGGGAAGATGAGAGCGGCAGCGCTTTAGGCAATACAGACAAGTTTGAGTGCGGTAAAAAATATACCGCAACATTAAGAGTTGCACTTGTGGGCAGAATATATCTTGACTTTGATACAGGATACTACAAATATGTCACCTCGTCTGTAAACGGCATAGACACAGCTGTTGCACACACCTACGGAAACCAGATCTATGAGCTATGCGTCGAAATCACCGTTCCCAAAACAGTCAAGAACATAAGCATTGAAGTAGCCGACCCCAAAAAGGGCGAGGCTGTAAATGACAGCGCGGCTGTAACTGGCGAGGGTGCTGCTGTTATAAAATATATAAAAGGACCTACCAAGGATATACTCCGCACAGACCTTGTGACCTGGTATGACGGTCACAAGGCGCTTGACAGCAGCACGGTATTTGAAGCCGGCAAGACCTACTCGGTAAGGGCAACGCTGAAAGCAGACAGCGGATATGTCATCAACGCAAACACCAAAGTCACTATAAACGGAACGGAAGCAAAGCCTCTGTCTGACGAATACGGCGAGAGTGTAGTAGTATACAAAGCAGACCTTGTCTGCCCGCCCGACCGCATTCCCGGTGATGTTAACGGCGACGGCGAAGTTACAGTCAAGGACGTAACACTCTTAAAGCAATATCTTGCCAAGTGGAATGTGACTATAAACAAGTCAAACGCCGACGTTGACGGCGACAGAGAGGTCACGATAAAAGACCTTACTATCTTAAAGCAGTATCTTGCAAAGTGGAAGGTCGAGCTTAAATAACAACACAAAGACTGCTGCGTAAATGCGGCAGTCTTTATGATTGACAAAAACTGTTATAACTGGTATAATATAGGCAAATAAACAAATCGGAAAGAGGTAGTTTTATATGAAAAAGACTATAGCCTGCATAGCGGCGGCAGCATTGGTTCTGGCAGGGGCACAGGCGCTCCCCTGCGGCGTGGAATGGTCGGGCACTACCATGATAGCACAAGCACTCTCGGAAAAGGGGTTTGAATACACCCTGCTTGATGACGGCACAGCCGAAATAAGCGGCTACACGGGCAAAGAAACTTCACTCACAATACCCGAGACCCTCGGCGGCAAAAAGGTAACAAGCATAGGCGTAAATGCTTTCTATGAGAATACGTCTATAACATCTGTCACTTTCCCCGACAGCGTGAGCGCAATAAACAGCAACGCTTTCTGCGGCTGCGAAAAGCTCAAAAAAGTCACCCTGCCCTCAAAGCTTGAAACACTTGACACCTTTGCCTTTCAAAACTGCACAGCACTTGAAAGCATATCTATCCCCGCAACAGTAGGCAGGATAGGCGACTATGCCTTTATGGGCTGCACATCTCTTAAGGCAGTCAATATGAAAAAGGGGCTTGCAGAGATCGGCGACGGCTCGTTCTGGGGCTGCACCTCGCTTGATAGTGTATACATTCCCAACACGGTAACGTACATCGGCAGCAGCTGCTTCTTTGGCTGCACCTCGCTCAAAGACGCCACCATATCGGGCGGAGTGGAAATAATAGGCGGCAGCTCGTTCAGCTGCTGCGGCCTTGAAGAGGTAGTGATAAACAAGGGTGTGAAAGAAATAGGCCCCTTTACATTTGATCTCTGCCAAGACCTTACCACGGTAACTATCCCCAAAACCGTAACCAGCATAGACGAAGATGCCTTTTACGGGTGCAGCAAGTTCAGCACGGTAAAGGGATATAAAGGCTCGTATGCCGAAGAATACGCCAAAGAGAACGGTCTAAAGTTCATACCCATAGAGGAAGACGGCGGCCGCACCCCCGGCGACGTAAACGACGATGACGTTGTTGACATCAAAGACGTAACAATTCTAAAGCAGTACCTTGCCAAGTGGAATGTGATGATAAACACGGAGAACGCCGACGTTGACGGCGACAGAGATGTCACGATAAAAGACCTCACTATCTTAAAGCAGTATCTTGCAAAATGGAAGGTAGAGCTTAAATGATCACATATAAAATATAAGGAGAAAATTATCAGGAGGATAAAAATATGAAACGGCTCATATCAATACTGACAGCGGCGGGCATAATGCTAAGCCATGCGGCCTTTCTACCGAACACGGCAGGCACGGCGGCGGCTGCCGACTTCAAGCCCGTCAAGATAAACGCCACAAACTTCCCCGACCCGATGTTTCGGGCGGTGATTTCGGGCAGAGAGTATGACCTTGACGGCGACGGCACGATAAACGAATATGAGATGATAAGGCTTCGCAATATTCATTGTGACGGCTTAGGGATAAAGAGCCTTAAGGGCATTGAGCTTTTCCCCGAGCTGCGTGGGCTTTACTGCACAAACAATGACCTGACGTCTTTAGACCTGAGCGGCAACAAGCTGCTCACAGGCGTCTGGTGCAGCGACAACCCGAACCTCGGCAAGATAGATGTATCAATGCTGCCCGACCTTTTGTGGCTCTACTGCTTCAACTGCGGGCTTACATCGCTAAACATTGATGATAACCCGCATATGGCATATCTCGAATGCAACGACAACGCTATTAAAAAGCTTAACTTAGAAAACAACACCGAGCTTGAACATCTTATATGCAACTACTGTGAGCTGTCATCACTTGATCTTAGCAACAATCCCAACCTTGCCCACCTTGACGCCATAGGAAACAAATTTAAAAAGCTTGACGTCACCTGCTGCCCCAAGATGAAGCGTCTTGATATATGGGATATGCCCGGACTCGGCAGCGTAGATATAAGCAAATGCGAGGGCTTGCAGTATTACTGCTGCGCAAACAATGGTGTTACAAAGCTTGACATAAGCCACAACCCCGAGCTTACCAAGATAAACTGCTCATACAACCAGATAGAGAAGCTTGACCTGTCAAACGCACCCAAGCTTTCGGTGCTTTACTGCAACGACAACCCGATAAAGACGCTCGATGTATCAAACTGCCCCAAGCTGCACTTTTTGCAGACGTTCAACAACGGCTTCACAAAGCTTGCCATAGGCGACTGCCCGTTCCTTGTAAAGACCTATCAGCAGGGCGTCAAGGACGATGTTATGGGCGTAGCGCACGAGTGGGTGCTGGATTTCGGCGGCGATGACTCAACGCAGGGCGACAGCAAGTATTTCCTCTCATTTGATGACAAGGTAAAGCTTGACCTTAAGGCCACCAAGCCTGCGCAGGAGACATCGGTCTACCGTGAAGATGACAACACCGACGAGAAATACTTGGTCACAAGAGAGCAGGCAATAGTCACTCTTTACAAAATGGCAGGCAGCCCCAAGCCCACGCTGACCAAATCGAGGTTTACCGATGTAAAGAACGGCAAGGACTACACCGCAGCACTTCTCTGGGGCGAGCAGAACAACATCTGCACGGGCTTCCCCGACATATCGTCTGACACATTCGGCGTAGGCAAGTGGGTCACAAGGCAGGATCTGGCGCTCATGCTTATGAGATACTCAGAGGCGGTAGGCTACAATAGGTCGATAGACTTCGGCAGGTCTGATGATTTCAGCGACTACTATGACATTGACGCCTATGCGTGGGAGGCCATAACCTGGGCTGCCACCTGGAACATCATGATAGGCAAGGGCGACCCGAACGCCCCCAAGGAGCAGCGCAGGATAGACCCTCACGGCAAGGCGACAAAGGCCGAGTTCCGTGAAATGCTCATAAGAATGTTAGAGGTCAACAATGACACCGCCGACATCTTCATAGGCAGGCTGCCGGGCGACGTCAACGACGACGGCGAGGTGAACATCAAAGACATCACCCTGCTCAAACAATCCATCGCCAAGTGGAACGTTATCATAAACGCAAAAAACGCCGATGTAAACGGCGACAACAAAGTGGATATCAAGGATATAACCATTCTAAAGCAATACCTTGCAAAGTGGAAGGTAACGCTCAGATAATAACAAAAGAGGCTTATGCACAGCGCATAGGCCTCTTTTTCAAGATGTAAAGTTAGCGTATGAATTTCTTTGCCTTGTTGACAATGCTTCTGTCGTTGTCGTAGGCAAGCACACTGCCTGCACGGTCTATCTCCACCCACTTGATCTCAGCTATCTCGTCCTCCTGCGGAACATAGTCGGTATTCTTCGCCTTGGCGATAAAATACACCACTATCTTCTGAGTGTCCTTCTTAGGGGAATAGCTGACAGTTTCTCTGAATGTGGGGTCAAGATTGACCTCGATGCCCGTTTCTTCGAGTATCTCACGCTTTGCAGTTTCTACTTCTGTTTCATCACCCTCGACATGGCCTTTGGGGAAAGACCAGTGGCCGCTGTTTACATGCTTGATCAGTAAAATTTCCGTGTTGCCGTGATACTTTCGATACACTATGGCGCCACAGGATTTTTCATGCAGCATATAAAAGTTCCTTTCTTCATTAGTTGTATTGTATTAATTATATCACATTTTTTGTCAGTTGTCTACACTCTAAAAAGAATTAATGGCGATTTTGTATATTTTGCACAATAAAACTCCCACACATTGTTGTATGGGAGTTTGTGTGTTTATTTAAGCGTCACCTTCCACTTAGCCAGATACTGCTTTAAGAGGGTGAGATCTTTTACGTTGACCTCGCCGTCGCCCGTAACATCGGCGCTTGCCGTGTTGATAGTGACGTTCCACTTTGCAAGATACTGCTTAAGCAAAGTCACGTCCTTGATGTCAACAACGCCGTCGGAGTTCACGTCGCCGGGGAGGTAATTGAACGGCGTGCCTGCAGGGGCGGAGCCGTCGTATATGTAGCCCTGACGAGGCAGCTTATTTGTGTTCTTGTCAACGCCGAGGGTCTTGACAACGTCCTCAGTCAGACACATAGCGCTCTGTACGCTCTCGTCAAGCAGACCCTTTTCAGTCATGGCGGCAACATCGTCATAGTAGCTGTAGCCCTTGTCGGAATAAACCGAGCTGTCGGCTTTCCATACCTTGCCCGTGCTGTTGTAGTAGAAAGGCACGGTCATTTTCTTATATGTCACCGATATATCGCTGTAATCGTAGATGTATTTTCCCTGCTCGCTGTCATAGCCCTTGTAGGTCTTCTTGTATGATACCAGCGGGAATGAATAGTCTTTGAGGATAAGGTTTGCTGTGGGGTGGTCTTCAAACTTCTCCCCGGGAACATAGCGCTCATATTTGTCAACATAGCGCCCGTCTACCCAGGTGTTCGAGGCATAGCCTAAGTTGCCGCCCCAGTATATCTCTGCGCCGTTTGTGCCTGCGGCTTCTTTGTAGAAATAACTGCCGTCGCCCTTTTGGTAAAGATATGAGTAGGTGTTTGATGAGCTGCCGTAGATGCTGTTTATGCCTATCATTCTTGTCCACGCACCGTCGCCGACCGTGTCCCACACCTGCTTCCAGGTAAGTGCGTCATCACGGGGCACGTCATCGGTCATCTCGACCTTTGCGTAGTCAACAAGCAGCGCTTTTGCACTCGCTAATGTTATCTCGGCTTCATTATCGCCAAAGGTGAATTTCTTTATTATCTTGTCTTCGCTTATCTGCTGACCCTTGCCGTTGCCCTGCCCGCCGTAGGACTTTGTTTCGCCGTTGCAGGTAACGTTTATTATGTAGTGATTGTTGCTGTCCCACTCATATGTCGCTGAGGGGTCAAGCTTTTTGGCGACTGTTCCCATTACGCTCGGGAAGCCTAACGAGTCATAGCGGTAAGGGTATATCGCCGTAGCGAACAGGCTCTTGCCGCTTCTGCGTGAATAGGGGCTTTGTATGTAGAATGTCTGGTCTGCGTGCGGCGAGGTAGACATCGCCCAGTTTTCCGACGCCTTGTAAAGCTCGCCCCTTATGCTCGAGCCGCTGTAAAGGCATATCGACGAAAAGCCCGACTGCACGGCTGTCATATTTTCAAAAAAGCTCTTGTCCTTTGATGAGTAAGTCGCAACAAGATAATCGGTGCTGTCATAAAGCTTTGGCAGGGTGATCTTCGTTTGGGTATCTACCCATTGATAGTAACCCACTATACGATAAGACTTCCAGCCCATATTACCGCCGCTCGATGAGCTTGTGGTCTCGGTTATCTGCCCTACATTAGCGCTCTCCCCCGAATTTATCAGCTTGTTGTACTCGGAATAGCTTATCTCCTTTTTATACTGCATCAATACCTCGCCGCCGTCGGTATTCGAGCCTGTGAAGATATATCCGCCCTTGACCCTGCCCGTTTCCTTGTTCTCATAAACCACATCGGCGTAGAGGTTTATCTCCTCGTCCCACGAATCGTAATCGAGGCTGATAGAGCCGTAAGCACCCTCGTTGGCATACACCGTGCTCTTATCAACAAAGCGGATAGACTGCGGGTCGGGGTTTTCCGTCTTGACATAGAAATACTGATTGATAGGCGACAGCATAGGCGTTACCGCATAGCTGTAATCGGTCGCCGTTTTGTCGGCAGCCGTGGCGGTAACATCAGTAATGGCTGACACCTGCGGCAGCGCAGCCGTCATCAGCGCCGCTGTAAACAGCGCAAATAATCTTTTACACCTCATATATTTCCCTCCATTAACATATTTCATTACAATTAATATACCATACCTGCCCCACTTTGTCAATGCATTTTTACGGACTGTTAAAGGGGTGCTGCGGAAACAAAAAAATCGCCCCGAAAGGCGATTCTTTGTTTTAACTTAAATTACTCAGCGTTAGCCTCGATGTACTTAACGATGTCACCGACAGTCTTCATGTTAGCTACCTCTTCATCGGGGACTTCGATGTCGAACTCCTCCTCGATAGACATTACAAGGTCTACTACGTCAAGAGAATCTGCGCCGAGATCATCTGTAATAGAAGCGTCCTGTGTTACATCGTTCTCATCAGCGTCAAGCTGGTCAACAATGATTTCCTTAACCTTGTCAAATATCATTTTCAAGCACCCTCCAATCCATAGGTTGTTTATATATTAAGCAGGGGAAAGCCCCTGTCTTAATCAAATCTTATAGGCCGCCCCGCCCTCAGACGGTGAACTCTCCGATTGCCCTAAACTTATTATAGCGTTCATTTAGCAATTCGTCAAGCCCTTTTTGAAATTTTCTTTGTAAAGCGCCAAAAATATATTCACTTATGGCGTTTGCGGTGGCCTCGGCGTCGGTGTGAGCGCCCTCGGCAGGCTCGGGAATGATGTAGTCGCACACCTTAAGTGCCTTTAAATCCTCAGCAGTTATCTTCATAATGTCGGCCGCCTCTTTCTCACGGCTTGCGTCCTTCCAGAGGAGTGAAGCAAAGCCACGGGGCGAAATTACCGAATATATGCCTCGCCTAAGATTATCGAGATAACGGGGGTCTTAAGGGTCATAAACTCCATTATGTCTCTTGCTATGGCCTCGCCCTGACCTCTCTCCTCGGCCTCAACGCCGCAGAAAGCGCCTGCCGTGTCGATAAGGCATATCACAGGTCTGTGGAACTTCTCGGCCTGCCTTGCAAGACGAAGAGCCTTTCTGTAGCCCTCGGGATGGGGCATACCGAAGTTTGAAGCCTTGTTCTCGTTAAGGTCACGCCCCTTGACCTGCGCTATGACAGTCACGGGAACGCCCTTGAAATAGGCAACGCCGCCCTTTATAGCACCGTCGTCACCGTAGAGCCTGTCGCCGTGCATCTCAAAGAAATCATCGAATATCAGGGGAATGTAGTCGTTGACGGTGGGTCTGCCCTTCATTCTTATTATATCAAGCCTTTTGCTTGCGGGTATGTCACTCATCAAAAGCCCCCCTGTTCTGCTCGTGAAGTGCAAGAAGGTGTGCAAGCGTCCTTCTTATTTTCTTTCGCTCGACTATCATATCAACAAAGCCGTTTTCGAGCATGAATTCGGCGCTCTGGAACTCGTCGGGCAGCTTCTGCCTGATCGTTCCCTCTATTACACGCCTGCCCGCAAAGCCTATGAGCACCTTCGGCTCTGCTATTATTATGTCGCCCAGTGACGCAAAGGAAGCCGTAACGCCGCCCGTCGTGGGGTCGGTCATAACTGTTATGTATAAAAGCCCTGCCTCGCTGTGACGGGCAACTGCGCCGCTCGTCTTTGCCATCTGCATAAGGGAAACTATGCCCTCCTGCATTCTTGCGCCTCCCGATGCGGTAAAGGCTATCACGGGGAGCTTATTCTCCGTCGCATACTCAAAAGCCCTTGTTATCTTCTCGCCCACTACCGAGCCCATTGACGCCATAAGGAAGTGCGAGTCCATAACTATTATAACTATGTCCCTGTTCCTTATCTTGGCTGTGCCCGTTATAACAGCGTCCTTAAGGCCTGTGCGTGTTCTGAGCGCCTGCTGCTTTGCCTCGTAATCGGGGAAGTCTATGGGGTTTTTTGACACCATATCCTTGTCAAACTCCTGCAGGCTGCCCTTGTCAATGGTTATGTCGAGCCTCTCTTTTGCGCTTAAGCGTGAGTGGTAGTTGCAGCTGGGGCACACCTTGCCGTTTAGGTTAAAATCCTCCGAGAAAGATACTGTGCCGCAGCGGGGGCATTTGAACATAAGGTCTTTGGGTATGTCGGGCTTTTTCGAGTCGTCACGCTCGGGTGACGAGCTGCCCCACCTCTGCCTTACCACCGAGAAAATATCATCGAGCATTATTATTTTCCTCCATATATATTATACCAGCGGGTTTCTGTTAAGATAGCCGTTGTCATAGTCGCCTGCCTTGAAAGCATCTGTCGCTATGAGCTTAAGCTGGAAGTCGATATTGGTAGACACGCCGCCCACAACGAATTCCGAGAGCGCCCAGTTCATACGCTTTATAGCCTGCTCTCTCGTGTCGGCGTGAACTATCAGCTTTGCTATCATCGAGTCGTAATAGGGGGTTATCTCATAGCCCTGATAAGCTGCGCTGTCAACTCTCACGCCGAAGCCGCCGGGGGTGTGCAGCGAACTGATCACGCCGGGCGACGGGCGGAAGCCCTGCTCGGGGTTCTCGGCATTAATTCTGCACTCTATGGCGTGGCCTGTTATCTTTATATCGTCCTGAGTTATGTCAAGCTTCTCGTTTGCGGCTATGCGTATCTGACGGCTGACGATGTCAATGCCCGTTACCTCTTCGGTTATCGGGTGCTCGACCTGAATTCGGGTGTTCATCTCCATAAAGAAGAAATCGCCGTTCTTGTCAAGCAGAAACTCTATCGTACCTGCATTTGTATAGCCCGCAGCCTTAGCTGCCCTTACAGCCGCCTCGCCCATGCGCTTTCTTAAGTCGTCGCTCACCACGGGTGAGGGGGTCTCTTCAAGCACCTTCTGGTTCCTGCGCTGCATAGAGCAGTCACGCTCGCCCAAGTATACCACGTCGCCGAAGTTGTCGGCAAGAATCTGTATCTCTATGTGCTTGGGGTTTTCTATGAATTTTTCTATGTAGACCTCGTCGTTGCCGAAGCAGGCAAGCGCCTCGGTCTTTGCCACCTTCATCTGCTCGTCAAGCTCGGCCTCTGAGTGTACTATGCGTATGCCCTTGCCGCCGCCTCCGGCAGATGCCTTTATCATAACGGGGTAGCCTATCCTCTTTGCAAGGTCGTGTGCGTAGAATTCATTCTTAACCGCACCGTCCGACCCTGTGATGACAGGCACGCCTGCGCTTTTCATAGTCTCCTTGGCCTGCGCCTTGTCGCCAAGCATCTCAATCGCCTGAGCACGGGGGCCTATAAAGGTTATGCCGCACTTTTCGCAGTATCTTGCAAACTGCGCATTCTCCGACAAAAAGCCGAAGCCCGGGTGTATCGCATCAGCGCCCGTCACCTCGCAGGCCGCAATAAGCGCCTTCATGTTGAGGTAGCTGTCCTTCGCAGGGGCTGCGCCTATGCACACCGCCTCGTCTGCTATCTGTGCGTGGAGTGCGCCCTTGTCAGCTGTCGAATACACCGCAACTGTGTGTATTCCAAGCTCTCTGCACGCACGGATTATGCGCACGGCTATCTCTCCACGGTTTGCTATCAGAACTTTTTTAAACATATTATCCATTCACCCTTATTTTATCGCAAACGTGATCTCCGCAGAAACGGCTTTCTGGCCGTCAACGGAAGCAACTGCCTTGCCTACGCCGATAGGCCCCTTGACCTTGATTATCTCTACTTCGATGTCAAGCTTGTCGCCCGGCACTACCTGCCTGCGGAACTTGCAGTTGTTGATGCCGCCGAAAAAGCCTATCTTGCCCTTGTTCTCCTCCATAGCGAGAAGCGCCACAGCACCTGCCTGTGCGCACATCTCGACCATGAGCACGCCCGGTGTCACGGGGTACTCGGGGAAGTGGCCTTTGAACCAGAAATCCTCTGCCTTTATGTATTTTGTGGCCTTAACCCTCTTGCCTACCTCAAGCTCGTTTACTTCGTCTATCAGTAAAAACGGGTCTCTGTGAGGGATTATCTCCTTTATCTGCTCTTTGTCAAGAACTACTGCCATAATATTTTCTCCTTATCATCGCCCGAATGGGCATCTGTGCGGCACAGCCGCACTCCTCAATTGTGCATTATGCACCCTGCATTGATTATCCTATAATCATAATCGTCTGGTCAAACTCAACGCTGTCGCCGTTGTTTACAAGTATCTCCTTAACAACGCCGTCAAACTCAGAGGTTATCTCACTCATTACCTTCATGCTCTCGATGATGTAGATAACGTCGCCCTTCTTGACCTTGTCGCCTACCTGCACAAAGGGGGCTGAATCAGGTGAGGGGGCGCAGTAGAATGTGCCCACGATAGGCGATTTTACCTCGTTGCCTGCTGCCGTGGGGGCTGCCTGCTGTGCAGGAGCGGCACTTGCCTGTGCAGGAACTGCCGGGGCGGGGGGCATACCAAAGGGCGGCATAGGCGGCATGGGAACTGCCTTTTTGCCCTTAATGGTTATCTTTATGCCGTTCTCGTCCTCAATGGCTATCTCGGAAAGCTCCTTGCTGTTGACCATGTCGGCAAGTCTTCCTATATTCTCGAATGTAAAATCAAAATCAAACTTTGACATATACCTTTTCTCCTTTTATATGTAAGAAAAACTTATCCCTCAAATTTCTTTATGCATATAGTCGCATTATGCCCGCCGAAGCCGAGCGAATTTGAAAGCGCACCCTTGATGTCAACATTTCTGTTTGAATCTGTTGCATAGTCAAGGTCGCATTCGGGGTCGGGGGTCTTGTAGCCGATAGTCTTGTGAATAAAGCCCTCCTTGACGGAAAGTGCCGTAACTATCGCCTCAACGCCGCCTGCTGCACCGAGCAGATGGCCTATCATGCTCTTGGTGGAGTTGATGACCGTCTTTCTTGCGGCCTCTTCACCGAGAGCAAGCTTGATAGCTGTAGTTTCGTACTTGTCGTTAAGGCCTGTAGATGTGCCGTGAGCGTTGATGTAGTTTACCTCTTCGGGCTTTAAGCCTGCCTCTTCGTAAGCGCACTTCATAGCGTATGCAGCAGCTTCGCCTGTGGGTGAGGGGCTTGTCATATGGTAAGCATCACCTGTAGCGCCGTAGCCTGCTATCTCTGCGATGATGTTTGCGCCCCTTGCCTTTGCGTGCTCGTATTCCTCCAAGCACAGAACGCCTGCGCCCTCGCCGAGCACAAAGCCCTGACGGTTGAGGTCAAAGGGAGTGGAAGCTTCTTCTAACTTCTCAGCACGGGAGAGTGCTTTCATATTGTTGAAGCCGCTTAAAGCAAAGCGTGATATGCAGGCCTCAGAGCCGCCGCAGAGGGCAACGTCCAAATAGCCGTCCTTTATCTTTCTGAAAGCCTCGCCTATTGCGTGGGTAGCTGATGCACAGGCAGTAGTAGTGCAGAAGTTGTCGCCCTTGAAGCCTGTCTGCATAGCGACTGTGCCTGCTGCCATATTGCCTATCATCATAGGAATGAAGAACACCGATACCTTGTCGGGCTTCTCGTTGAACTTTGTGACCTCGGCCTCGGTCATGTTAAGGCCGCCGATACCTACGCCGATTATAACGCCTGCTCTGAAAGGCACTATGTCGGAAAAATCGCTGCCTGCCATTTCAAGTGCCTGCTTTGCGGCAACTGTGGCAAACTGCGTGAAGCGGTCAAGCCTTTTTGCCTCTTTCTTGTCGATGTACTCTGACGGGTCAAAATCCTTGACTGCGCCTACTATCTTTACGGGGAAATCAGATACGTCGAACTGGTCGATATATGAAACGCCCAGCTTGTTTGCCTTGATGTTCTCCCAGTATTCCTTAACGTTCTTGCCGAGCGGGTTTACCGTGCCCATGCCCGTTATAACTACTCGTCTGCTCATAAAAAATGCTCCTTATCAAGTATTTATATATCCGTTTTTCGGGGAAAGTCTTACATCATTATGCCGCCCGATATCTCGATGACCTGGCCTGTGACGTATGCAGCGTCCTTAGATGCCAGGAACGAAACAACGCCTGCTATGTCATCTACCTCACCGAAGCGCTTCATAGCTATCTGGTTGAGCATAGCCGCTTTCTGCTCGTCTGTGAGCTTGTCGGTCATGGGGGTCTTTATAAAGCCGGGGGCTACTGCGTTGCAGGTGATGCCACGGGAGCCGAGCTCCTTTGCAACAGTCTTTGTCATGCCGATGATAGCCGCCTTTGTTGCGGAATAGTTCATCTGCCCCGGGTTGCCGTAAAGGCCTGCAACGGAAGCAAGATTGATTATCCTGCCCGACTTCTGCCTCATCATAACTGCGCCTGCAAAGCGGCACATATTGAACACGCTCTTCTGGTTTACAGCTATTACCGTGTCATACTGCTCCTCGCTCATTCTTGCAAGCAGGCCGTCACGGGTGATGCCTGCGTTGTTTACGAGCACATCAATGCTGCCGAAGGTGTCCTTAACTTCCTTGACGGTCTTTTCGACCTGCTCGAAGTTCGATACGTCGCAGATGAATATTTCGCACTTTACGCCCTGTGCCTCTATCTGCGCCTTGATGTCGTTGTTCTCAAAGCTCTTGTCGCTTATGTCGTTTAAGGCTATGTCGTAGCCGTCCTTTGCAAGTCTTAGCGCTATTGCTGCGCCTATGCCTCTTGCCGAGCCTGTGATAAGTGCTGTTGCCATATTTTCTTTCCTCCGTTTATTCCTTTATATAGTCTGTTATAACGTCATACCAGAAGTCTGCAAGCTTTTTGTAGCCCTCTTCACTCGGGTGAACGCCGTCGTAGAGGTCGTCCTTTGTGAGTGCAGAGTGAACATCTGCAAGCAGAATGTTCTTGCCGTCTGCCTTTTTATCCTCGGCCACGGCCTTGACTGCATCGTTGTAATTTGCTATGCAGTTATCCATATACTCCACCGACATTGACTTGTCGATGTAGGTGTTATCTGTTGCGTCCATATCGGGGATAGTTGCCATTATGAGCACCGCACCCTCGGGCATTTTCTCAAAGGCCTTGTCAACCAGTGCTGAGAGCCTGTCATACACCTTGTCAAGCTCATAATCCGAGAGAACGTCATTAGTGCCTATCATAAGCGTTACCACGTCGGGCTGATATTTCTCTATCCTCTTGCCTATAACAGATGATATGCCCATTCGTGCGCCTGTTATTGAGTTGGGTATCCTGTCTATCGACCAGCCCGTGTAGCCCTCGTGCTCGTTGTCATAGCACTCGCCGCCTGTTTTCGAGCCTACAAAGTCAACATACTGCGATAAGCCGTTTTCCTCCAGCTTGTCGCACAGAAACTTTCTGTAGCCGCCCGAAAGCCAGAAGCCGTCGGTTATCGAGTCGCCGAATGTCATAAGCTTTATGCTCTTGTATGTGGGGGCTGTGTCCTGCTCGCTGCTTTCCTCCTGCGTGCTTGAAGCAGGGGTGCTGTCTGCCTTGCTGCTGTCTGACGAGCTGCCGCTGTCGCCGCAGCCTGCGAGCATAGCCACCGAAAGTATAGCTGCTGTTAATATGCTAAGTTTGTTCATAGCTGTTCTCCTTTGTCTTATCCAAGTCGTGTTAAGAATATGGTATTGTTTTCTTTGTCTATTATCACCGCTGAGGTGTGGGGGTGGTCAGCAGCAAGGTTGGTTTCGATCACATATATCTGCGCACTTTTGTCAAAGCGATACTCATCCACATTATGGCCTAAGTATAGCCAGATCCAATTGAAATTACCTTTTTTATTATGGTCAAGGTCGGGTATGCGCCCGTCATAGATAAGCTCGTTTTCGTATTCGTTAAGAGTGAAGCTGTATTTTGCCTGCTTTGAAAACTTCTCATCATAGCGCTTCAGCGTGTCTTCATCAGTCTCAAAGTACACCGCATAATGCGCTGTGCCCTGCATAACGGTGGGCATATAGTTAAACTTGAATTCGCCCTTTACATCGTCTTCAAAGCCCTCAAAATAATCGGGCTCGTCATAGCCGTAAAGGCCGACATATGCCCGCTGTATCGGGTATTTCCACAAAGAATCCGATTTTATTCCAAGGGGCGCTACGTCAAAGCCTATCCATAGCACTATGACAGTTGCCGATATCTTAAGTGCTGTCTTGCCCTTTTTGGAAAGGCCCCATAAGCATAACAGTATGATCGAAACCAATATCGCCCTTTTGTCGCCGAGCAGTATGCACCAGACCGCAGACAAAGCAGCCAGCACCGCAAGGGCTATGATATGCGCTTTGGTAAATCTTCTGCGTGGCTTTTCGGGCGCTTCGCCCTGCTGTGTCATCTGCTGAGTATTTCCTGCGCCTGCGTGAACATTTCCTCTATCATGTCCTTTGCAGGCTCGGTCTTTTTAACAAGGCCTGCTATTGCGCCGCAGAGGAACGAGCCTTCTTCTAAGTTGCCGTCCTGAACGGCCTTTCTAAGTGAGCCGAGAGTGATCTTTTCAAACTCATCGGGTGTGAGTGTGCCGTTCATCTCGCCGCTTGCAAGCTTCTTTGAGAACTTGGTCTTTACGTTGCGGCAGGGGTGGCCTGTAGTTCTGCCTGTTACTATCGAGTCTGTATCTTTAGCGCCCACTACAAGTTCCTTGTAGGTGGGGTGTATCTGGCATTCGTCTGCTGCAAGGAAGCGTGTTCCAAGCTGCACGCCCTCAGCGCCCAGCATAAACGCTGCCGCAATACCTCTGCCGTCAGCTATGCCGCCTGCTGCGATAACGGGTATCTGCAAAGCATCAACCACCTGCGGAACAAGGCACATTGTGGTGTTCTCGCCTATGTGGCCGCCGCTCTCTGTGCCCTCTGCAACTACCGCATCAGCGCCTGCTCTCTCCATTCTCTTTGCAAGAGCCACCGACGGGATAACGGGTATCACCTTGATGCCTGCTTCTTTCCACGCAGCCATGAACTTGCCGGGGTTGCCTGCACCTGTTGTGACAACGGGCACGCCCTCGTCAATAACAAGCTGTGCAAGGTCATCTGCATTGGGTGACATGAGCATTATGTTCACACCGAAAGGCTTGTCACCTACTGCTGCCTTTGTAAGCCTTATCTGCTCACGAAGATAGTCTATCGGTGCGCTGCCGCCTGCGATAAGGCCGAGACCGCCTGCATTGGATACGGCAGAAGCAAGTGTGTGCTCTGCTATCCATGCCATACCGCCCTGTATTATGGGGTATTTTATTCCTAAAAGCTCGGTTATGCGTGTTGTCTGAATGTTCATAGCGTCATTCTCCTTTTTTATCTTTTAAGCAGTTGTAATTCTCTATCGAATAATCATTTATCGTCAGGTGATGTCTGCCGTTTTCAAGGGCTTTGAGCTCACGCTCTATCACATCTGCGCATTCATTTATGTATTCATATATAAGCTCGCTTGTAAAGTGCCTGAGTTCCCCCTCGGGGTGCTCGGTAAGGTCGCTTTGCATATCTAAAAGCCACTCGCTCATATTATAATCAAAGCGCTTGAATATCGGCTCTTCCTCTATGCCGTTCGGCACATCGGGCATGGTGATATGATAATGCTCGCAGAGCAGCGGATTTAGCAGATGATAATCGGCATAAAGCTCGTCGAGCAGTTCCTTTTGCCCACGCCTGTATAACAGCCCCACACGGTAGTAAAGATACTGCCTGAATATATTATCCTCTATCAGATGCACATAATAGCCGAGGTAGAGGGGGTCTTGAAGCTTATCGCTGTAATCATCATAAAAGCGCATAAAGTCATAGGTCTTGCGCCCGTTGTCAAGCAGGGTGTAGAAGTGGGTCTGCTTTTTGGTTCTTAAGCGGTATTCATACTCGCCCGTTATCATATCGGGCAGAAGATGCCCGAAGAAAAAGCGCCCTGTATCTTTTATATCAAGCCTTGCCGCCAGCTCATAAGCCACAGCCAAGTGGATAACTCTTGATGCCATACTATTTACCTAACATAACGTCAAAATGCCTTTTATAGCGCTTCGGGATAACTATATCGCCCGAAATGCCTATCTGTTCAAGGGCGGCCTTTGCTGTTTCCAGCCCGTCCTTGTAAAAGCGCTCTATGCGGCGCTGCTTGTCGCTGATGCCCTTGTAATCGGGCGGGCAGACAAACGTCCAGTCAGCGCCCTCGCCGTCCGCCACAAAGCGGAGGAATTTGTCAATATCCCTGCTGTCATACCCCGCTTTTGCAAGCAGTATATGGTGCTCGGCATATTCGTCAATATCGCCCACAAGTGCCGTCTTGCCCTCAAAGTCGATAAGCACCAGCACGGGGTCGTTAGCCGAAAGGAGCGCTTCAACACTCTCCTTATCGGGGAAATATCTTATATCCATATCAGTATTCAAAAATCACAGCCGCATATGTAAGGCCGCCGCCGAAGCCGACAAAGCACACCTTGTCGCCTCTCTTTATCCTGCCCTCGGCCACCGCATCACAGAAAGCTATCGGTATAGATGCCGAGGAGGTGTTGCCGTAGCGGTCGATATACACTACCATTTTATCCATTGAAACGCCTAAGTTCTTGGCGGCTGTTTCGATTATGCGCACGTTTGCCTGATGAGGAACTATGCAGTCAAGCTCGTCGGGGGTCATGCCCGCCTTTTCGCAGGCGTGAAGCACCGCATCGGGCAGAGCCTTAGTGGCGAACTTGTAGACCTCCTTGCCGTCCTGCGCAAAGAAATAATCCTTGGTCTGCGGCATAGCCATATCGAAATCCTCTTCCTTGGTGCGGAAGACGTTCTCGCTCTTTAAAGCACGGGAAACGAGGAACTTAGCGCCGTTTCCGTCAGCGCCCAGGTATGATGACCAGAGGGTGCTATTGTTTCTCTCCAGCACGAAAGCCGCAGCGCCGTCGCCGAAGAGTATGCAGCTTGAACGGTCGGTGTAGTCAACGAACTTTGAAAGCTCCTCGGTGGCAACTAACAGCACTGTGTCAACCCCGTCCTCACTCTGGAGGTATCTCTTAGCCATATCAAGGCCGTAGTCAAAGCCCGTGCAGGCGCAGTTGATGTCCATTACCATGCAGCCCGCAGCCCCGATCTCACGCTGAATGAGCGCAGCTTCAGAGGGGGTGTAGAAATCGGGCGTACAGGTAGAAACTATTATAAGGTCTATATCCCCTGCAGTGATGCCCGCATCGGCTATGGCCTTTTTTGCAGCCTCAGCGCCTAAGTAGTAGTTCGGCTCACCGTTTGTTATATGGCGGGTCTTTATGCCCGTTCTCTGTGTTATCCACTCATCAGAGGTGTCTACTATTTTTGAGAACATCTCATTGTCTGCTATCAGCTCGGGCACGAAGCTTCCTATTCCCTTGATGTGTACCCCGTAAGTGTTTTTTGTCGGCACTTTGCGCTTCCTCCATTACAGTTATTTCATTTTTTTCTTGTATTATTTATAATAGTGTGTTATAATGGTATATATAAGACTTGCTGTTATATATTGTAATATGATTTAACATTAAATTAGTTGTTTTTATCAAACATAACATTATAATTATAACCTCTAAAAACGGTTTCGTCAAGCGAAATTTGTGAACATATTGAAATTATCCTCTTAAAAAACATTTCAGCCTAAAAAAGCGGCGGCTTTTTGGCTAAAAGTGACGAATTTGCTTGATTTGGGGCAATAGTTGAGGTTTGGCAAAATAAGGGCATTTCAGTTAACTGTTAACTATAAACTTTAAGAAAGAGGGGTAAATACCATGCTTAAAAACGCAATGCACGCCGAAAAAGGCATCGACTACAAGGAGAGAGCAAAGGAACTTCGCGAGCAGCTGTCAGTTCTACAGCTGAAAATGAAAGAAAAAAGCCTGCCCGCTATCATCGTATTTGAGGGCTGGGGCGCATCGGGCAAGGGCACGCTGATAGCCGACACCATAAAAATGCTCGACCCGAGGTTTTTCAAGGTGGTATCTACCGTTGAGGCCACCGAGGCTGAAAAGCGCTATCCCCGAATGAAGCGGTATTTTGAGAACATTCCCGAATACGGCAAGCTCTCTGTTATGGACAGGAGCTGGTACCGTGAGCTTGCAGCGGCACGTATTGAAGAGGGCATATCTGACAAGGAGTATGCAAGGCGCACAGCGTCGGTCAAGACCTTTGAGCGTCAGCTGACCGATGACGGGTATGTTATCATAAAGATATTTTTGCATATATCAAAGGACGAGCAGAAAAAGCGCTATGAGAAGCTTCAGGAGAGCGGCTCGACAAGCTGGCGTGTAACGCAGAAAGACATCAAGCAGAACAAGCACTATGACGACTACTTTGATGCCTTTGAGGATATGCTTTCGCAGACCAATACCGACAACGCCCCCTGGTATGTGATAGATGCCACCGACAAGCAGTATGCCCGCTATGCGCTGTTTGAGCTTATGACAACAAGGCTCTCGCAGGCGCTTGACAGGGAGACTGTTTACCCGCCCGAGGAAGATGTTGCAAAGCTCTTTGATATGAAAAAGACCCCCAAGCTCTCGCAGGTAGAGCTTAGCGGCAAGACGGTCGAGCAGGAGGAATATGCCGCACGGCTCAAAGAGCTGCAAAAAGAGCTTGCCAAGCTGCACGGCAAGCTTTACAAGAAAAAGATACCCGTGATAATCGCCTTTGAGGGGTGGGACGCTGCGGGCAAGGGCGGCGCTATCAAGCGTGTAGGCTCGGCACTCGACCCGAGGGGCTATGAGGCTGTGCCGATAGCTGCACCCTCGGCAGCAGAAAAGGTTCGCCACTACCTCTGGCGCTTCTGGACAAGGCTGCCCAAAGACGGGCACATAACAATATTCGACCGCACCTGGTACGGGCGTGTTATGGTAGAGCGGTTAGAGGGCTTCACACCCGAAGCACGCTGCGCTATGGCATACAAGGAGATAGACGAGTTTGAAAAAGAGCTTTCAGACTGCGGCGTTATAATACTCAAATTCTGGATGCAGATCGACAAGGACGAGCAGCTAAGACGCTTTACCGACCGTATGAACACACCCGAAAAGCGCTGGAAGATAACCGACGAGGACTGGCGCAACCGTGAGAAATGGGATCTATACGAAGCGGCGATTGATGAGATGATACAAAAGACCTCCACCGAGTTCGCACCGTGGACGATAGTTGAGGGAAATGACAAGAAATACGCAAGGCTTAAGGTGCTCGAAACAGTTATAGAGCGCATAAAGGCCGAGCTTAAGAGCAGGAAATAAACATTATGAAAAGGAAAAGTGTGCTATTGCTTTTGTGCGTGTGTATGATGCTTGCCTCCTGCGGTGAGACTGACAGTTCATCGCAGAGGGCGGAGGTAACGCAGGAGTCTTCCATGTCGGCAAGCGACACGCAGGCGCAGACAGACTCCCCCGAGGAAACGACCACAACCGAGGCGACCTCGGAGGAGACTACCACCACCACTACTACAGCTAAAAAGACCACCACAAAGGCCACAACTAAAAAGCCCAAAAAGACGACGACCAAGGCCGTGACCACCACCACCGAGGCGACCACTACCGCCGCCCCTGTGACAACAACCACGCCACCGCCGACAACTACGACCACTCCCCCGCCTGCGACTACGACAACCACAACGCAGGCGCAGACTACCACAACGACCACAAAGGCCACCACAACTACCACGACCACCAAGGCGGCAATGACCACCACGGCAAGCGTGACCGAGACAGCCGCCCCCGAAACGACGACTGCGCCGCAGACAACCACAAAGGCGGAAGTGACTACAACCACCAAGCAAAAAGAGCAAGCCCCCGTTGTCAAGGAGGTAAAAGCCCCCGCAAAGGTCAATGGGCTGCGTGTTGCGACCACCAACAAGAAGACAAAGCTGACCTGGCAGGCAGTCAAGGGTGCTGACGGCTATGTGGTATGGGTAAAGAGAAGCAAGGACGGCAAGTGGGAGCGCCTGCTCGAAACTGCCAAGACCGCCTGCACCATAAAAGAGGGCAGGAACAAGAACAACTCATTCTGTGTCAAGGCATACAAGCTGAAAGCCGACAGCAAAAAGGTCTACAGCGAAAAGGGCACGGTGATGAACTTCCCCTATATGTATAAAGAGGGCGGCGTTACCTACGTTGACGGCGGCGTGCTGATAGTAAACAAGACCTACGCCCTGCCGTCAGACTACGGCAACGGGCTGACAGACACCACGCTAAACGCATTCTACGATATGCAAAAGGCCGCAGCAGCCGACGGCATAAGCTTATGGATAACATCGGGCTTCCGCTCGTATGCGGTGCAGGACGCTACCTACTGGGGCTACGTCTACCGTGACGGCTCACAGTGGTCGGCAGACCAGTATTCAGCGAGGGCAGGCCACAGCGAGCACCAGTCGGGGCTGGCGTTTGACTTAAACTTTGCAGGCATGGCCTTTAACGGCACGCCCGAGGCCAACTGGATAGCAAAGAACTGCTACAAGTTCGGCCTTATCATACGCTACCCCAGCGGCAAGGAAAGTATAACAGGCTATAACTACGAGAGCTGGCACTGCCGCTATGTAGGCAAGGAGCTTGCAAAGACCCTTACCGAAAAGGGGCTTACCTTAGAGGAATTCTACGGGCTGACATCGAAATACAGCTAACAGGTGAAGATTATGCATTTTGATATTATACTAAACCCCGCAGGCGGCTCGGGCAGCACAGCAAAGCTTTGGAAAAGCTGTGCGCCGCTCTTTAAAGAAAGCGGCTGCACCTGCACCGTTCACGAGTCAACAAGACGGCGGGGCATTGAAGCGATAGTAAGAAAGCTCACATCAAAGGGCAGATACACCCGCATTATCGTCATAGGCGGCGACGGCACGCTGAATGAAGCGGTAAACGGCATAAGTGATTTTGAGAACACGGCATTCGGCTTTATACCATGCGGCACGGGCAACGACATGGTGCGTGACATGGGGCTGCCGAAGTCAAAGAAAGAGCTTATACGCCTTATGCTCGACGGCGAGATAAAGCGTGAAGCCGATGTAGGCGAGCTGACGTTTTTCAAAGACGACGGAAGCTTTATAAAGCGCAGATTCAACATCTCAAGCGACATAGGTTTCGGCGCTGCCACCTGCGCTTATGCCGACCGCTCAAAGCTTAAGCCTCTGCTCAACCGCATAGGACTTGGGCGGCTGATATATCTTGTGCAGGCGGTGAAAGTCTGCTTTACTGCAAAGCCTGCAAATATGGTGATACGCTGCGACGGCAAGGGTGTAAGATACCGCAAGTGCTTAAGTGCAATCGCTATGAACCATTGTCACGAGGGCGGCGGCTTCAAGTTCTGCCCCAAGGCCGAATTTGACGACGGGCTGCTTGATGTGGTTGTGGGAACGGGGCTGTCAAAGCCCGCCTTCCTGCGAATGCTGCCGCTTGCCTACAAGGGAAAACATCTCAGCGTCAAGGGCATTCACTACCACAAGGCTAAGGAAATAGAAATGCTCTCCGACACTCCCCTCTGGGCACACACCGACGGCGAGGTGCTGGGGCAGACAAAGCACGTTATAATGCGTGTGACGGGGGAGAGATTAAGGCTGATGCTTTAAGGCAACACCGCACAACCAACGGCTTACGCCTTTGTATGCCATATGCTTGAAAATTTTCCGTCATATCGCCCAAATCCACCTTGTCTTACGCCAG
>CADAGC010000048.1 GCA_902787365.1 uncultured Ruminococcus sp.
GGGGAAATCGGGGCCCTTGACTATTTCGAGCAGGTCGGTGTCCTTATCACGCATAAGGGCAATTGCTGCCTCGCATATCTCCTTAAGGTTAAAGGGGCATATAGCCGACGCCATAGAAACGCCTATACCCACGTTGGCATTAACGAGAATAGACGGGAAAGAAGCAGGCAGCAGCAGCGGCTCCTGCATAGTGTTATCGTAGTTGGGCACGAAATCGACGGTGTTCTTGTCGATATCCTTGAAAAGCTCGTTACAGATAGGCTCAAGCTTTGCCTCGGTATAACGGGGGGCGGCGCAGGCCATATTTGCAGAGTAGGCCTTGCCAAAGTTGCCCTTACTCATTATATACGGGTGAAGCAGCGCTTCGTTGCCTCTGGCAAGACGCACCATAGTATCATAAATCGCCTGGTCGCCGTGAGGATTAAGGCGCATTGTCTGGCCGACGATGTTAGCACTCTTTGTAAGGCCGCCTGTGATAAGCCCCATTTTATACATAGTGTAAAGAAGCTTTCTGTGCGAGGGCTTGAAGCCGTCAATCTCAGGGAAAGCTCGTGAAACTATAACGCTCATAGCATAGGGCATATAGTTCTTTTCAAGCGTCTGGGTTATAGGCTCGTAAGCCACCTGCCCTGCACCTGCTATATATGCGTCCATAGCGTTGACTGGGCGCTTGGGTTCTTCGGTTTTCTTTTTTCTTGGCATTTTATCATTTCCTTTTATATATCTTTTAGGGTTTTTCCTGTATACTGCACGGCTATCCTGCGCTCGGGGTCTGTATCAAAGGTGTAAAGAGTGAGCAAAAACAGCCATTCAAGAGGTTTCATAAGAATATAAACAATATCAGCACGCAGGGGTGTTGTTATCTTTTTACACAGCGGGTAGCCGTGCTTATCGTAAAAGCCCCTTACCGACTTATGGAAGCGTGGGGTCTTATCTTTGATAAGGTCTTCAAAGGCATTTGCGACACACAGCTGGCGGTTGACGATTATCTTTTCATTAAGCCTAACGCCGTAGCGTGTGGGCTTGACAACTTTTCTGTGACCGCCTGCAGCGACTGTGCAGAGGTAGTGCCCCTCATACTGCTCGGGCGGAGGGGGCGTCTTGGTCGAGAACGTCCAGTCGGCAGTCTCGGTGAATGCCTTTATCGCACCGTCTGCACCCTGACCTGCCAGAATGAACACGATAGTGACGATAGCTATTATCGGCAGCAGCAGTACAAAGCCTGCTATCACCCACTTATACGACTTATCAAGCATCACATACAGCTTATGGGAAAGTCCTGTGCTGTTTTCTTTATTATGCGAGAGATATTCAAGATGAGCTGATATCTCCCTGCGCATAGCTCTAACTGTTACAAGCAGATAATTGACAGCATAAACAAGCGGCGGAATACAGTAAGCTAATGTAACGCTTTTATCATTGTCGTTATAAATCAGCTGTATCACCAGCAGGAACAGATCGGCAACAGCTATCATTACCACCGCTATCATAAAAACAGTCACAAGCGGGGGTCTTCTCTTTTCGCTGTAAAGCATTATAAGAAGAAAGATAGCACCAATGAGCACGGGCAGATAAAACAATTCTCCGTACAGACCTGATATAGGCGCATGATTTGAGTTCATGCCTCCGCCGATGATGACAGGTTTATACCACTCCACATCACCGCAAATGACTTCTACCCACACATAGAGCAGCACAAAACCGTTTATTACAATTAAAAAGTCCAACAGCTTTCTTCTTTTACGAAAAAAGCCTTCAGGGCGCAAAGAATCTAAACAAGAGAGTATATTATACCCTGTGAGCACGACCGGTACAGCAAACAGCCATATTACTAAAAAGGCCATCATCGCCAAGCTTGTAATACCACTTATAATCGACATACCATTTCTCCGCAGGGTCAGCTGATATCTGCCATATCAAGATAATCAGCGCCGTTGTTGGTGATGAATTCTTTTCTTCCTGCAAGGTCATCGCCCAGCAGGATATTAAACATCCACTCGGTCATCTCGCTGTCGGTAGGCTCTACCTTGATAAGGCGGCGTGTGTCGGGGTGCATAGTGGTGAGCGCCATCATCTCGGGCTCATTCTCACCAAGACCCTTTGAGCGCTGTATGGTATACTTGGCATCGCCTATCTTTTTGAGTATCTCGTTTCTCTCAGGCTCGTCATAGGCAAAATATTTCTTTTCCTTTTTGCCCTCTTTAGCCGTTATCTCAAAAAGCGGTGTCTCTGCGATATACACATAGCCCTCATCAATAAGGCGGGGTGTTAAGCGATAGAGCATCGCCAGTATAAGCGTTCTTATCTGGAAGCCGTCGTAGTCGGCATCGGTACAGATTATTATTTTATTCCAGCGAAGATTATCTATATTAAAATATGAGAGGTCTTTATTCTTTGAGGTCTTGACATCAACGCCGCAGCCGAGAACACGTATAAGGTCTGTGATTATCTCAGACTTGAAAATACGGTCATAGTCAGCCTTTAAGCAGTTGAGTATCTTACCACGCACGGGCATTACAGCCTGGAACTCCGCATCTCTTGCCATTTTTACAGAACCAAGAGCCGAGTCACCCTCAACTATATAAAGCTCACGCTTCTCCAGATCCTTAGAGCGGCAGTCAACGAACTTAGCCACCTGGTTTGCAAGGTCTATCTTGCCCTGCAAATTCTTCTTTATGTCAATACGGGATTTTTCGGCCTTTTCACGGCTGCGCTTGTTGATAAGCGCCTGCTCGGCTATGCGGTTGGCCTCGTCGGGGTTTTCTATGAAATATACCTCAAGGTTGTGCTTTAAAAACTCTGTCATACACTCCTTGATGAACTTATTTGTGATAGCCTTTTTGGTCTGGTTAGCGTAGCTGGTAACTGTCGAAAAAGAGCTTGACACCAGCACAAGGCTGTCAGCCACGTCCTCGAACTTGATAGCCTTTTCGTTTTTCAGATACTTGCCTGCGTCCTTGATATAGGTGCTTATCTGATTGGTGAATGCAAGCTTAACAGCGTCTTCGGGTGAGCCGCCGTGCTCGAGAAAGCTGGAGTTATGGAAATACTCGGTGACATTGACCTTATTCGAGAAAGTGAAAGCCACATTAAGGCGCACCTTATACTCGTCCTTATCCTCACGGTCACGGCCTTTGCGGTCGCCTGTAAAAAGCTGCACCGAAGAGAGCGTCTGCTCGCCTGCAAGCTCCTTGACATAATCTACAATGCCGTTCTCATAGAGATACTTTATCTCCTCAAAAGAATTATTCTCACGCTGTATCTTAAGCACGAACTCGACGTTGGGGTTGACCACCGCCTGCTTTTTGAGCACGTCTTCAAAATACTCACGCTCGATATTGGTATCGGTAAATACTTCAAGGTCGGGCAGCCAGCGTGTGACTGTGCCTGTACGCTTACCCTTGAATTCCTCCTTAGTCAGCCCGCCGACATTCTCGCCGTTTTCAAAGTGAAGGGAATACTTAAAGCCGTCACGGTATACAGTAACGTCCATAAATTTGGACGCATACTGTGTAGCACAGGCGCCAAGGCCGTTAAGACCCAGTGAATACTCATAATTCTCGCCCGAGTTATTATCAAACTTACCGCCTGCATACAGCTCGCAGTAGACAAGTTCCCAGTTATAGCGCTTCTCGACCGTGTTATAGTCAACAGGGCAGCCTCGGCCGAAATCCTCGACCTCCATAGAGCCGTCATTAAAGACGGTGAGAATTATCTTATTGCCGTGGCCGTCTCTCGCCTCGTCGATAGAGTTTGAGAGTATCTCGAACACCGAGTGCTTACAGCCCTCGATACCGTCCGAGCCGAAAATTACCGCAGGGCGCTTTCTTACTCTATCAGCACCTTTAAGCAGCTGAATATCCGCATCTGTATATTTTTTCTTAGCCATATTATCGTTCCTTTACTTTGTATTTACTACATATACGTATTTTTATCCAAAATCAAATTATATTATACCACATATCGGGGGCGTTTGTAAAGGGGGTGTTACAAATTGTAATAAAGGTTACAATTTAGGGGCTTTTTCAAAAAACTCTTGTCACAAAACCCAACTTTGGTGTATAAGTATATACAGAAAGCAAAAACAATGCATTGAACAGCTTTTCGCAAAGGAGGTGAGTATGCTATGACCGACAGCGAGCTGTTAGCACTTATGGACACAGAGCCTGCAAGAGCTATGCAGGCAATTTCTGAAAAATACAGCGGCTACATATACGCAATAGTACGTGACAAGCTAAAGACCTTTCAGAATGAAGACATTGACGAAACGGTGCAGGATATCTTTGTCAAGCTCTGGCAGAGCAGGCGCAAGATAGACCTGACACGTGGCAGCCTTAAAGCCTACATATGCGTGCTTGCAAAGAGTGTTTCGATAAGAAAACGTGAGCAGCTTGCAAAAGCGCAGAAGGTTATACCCTTAGAGCTGATAAGCGACTATAAGGCAGACGACAAAACAGTAGAGAGCGAGCTTACTAAGATTGAGCTTATAAGTTTTATAAAGGCTCTGCCGAATGATGACAGGCAGCTTATCATGCGAAGATTCTACTTCGGGCAGGCATACAAGGACATAGCAGACTCACTCGGCATAAACGAGGCGGCTGCAAGAAAGCGGTGCGAGCGCATACTTAAAAAGCTTGCAAAACAGATAGAGGAGGTGTCATAAATGGCAGAGATAGAAAAAGAGCTTGAAAGGCTTTTTGATACACTTGATGAGCGGGAGATTGATGAGCTTATTGATGACATCACCATTGAGCCCGACAAGCAGCCCGACCTTGACGGTCTATTTGACGGAAAGGGGCACATAAAAATGAAAAAGAACATATCAAGAAAGAGCATAGCTATCATAGCTGCAACAGTCGCAGCACTCGGAATAACGGTAACGGCAGGGGCAGTAACATACTTTGGCGGAGCAAACCATGATGATGCTGTTCACTCGGCACTCGGTGAGGATATTGAAAGCAAGGATTACTACATCGGTGAGCAAAAGCAGGCTGATAACGGGCATTTAAAGCTTACAAAAGAAACTGTTTTATTTGACGGGGAAAGCGGTGTGCTTATACTTACCATTGAGCCGACTGATGAGATAGGCGAAGGGATAGTAAATTCCTCGCAGTTTATTGATCTGATGGACTTCCAGATATTTGACAGCGAGGGAAAATTCAGAGGCTACGGTGACGGAACAAACGGCTATAAGCTTTCTGACGGGTGCCTTGTTGAGTTTTATGCATTCAGTACAACAGAGTACACCGAGAATGAAAAGCTGACAGCAAAGGGAAAGCTCAATGCCGTCATAACAGCAGAGGAAGAAATGAACGGAATGGGGCAGACTATTTCAAATATCAACTTTGAATTTGAGAAAAACTGCGAGCCTGTTACGCTCAAAAACGAAAACGGCGATATCATGCATTTAAACGACTATCTTATTTACATTGAAGACGATGACACATTAAGAGAGCCGTACAATATCAGCACGGATATAAATATCACCTACAAGGACGGAACAACAGACATTATAAAGCAGAGCGCATATGTCAATGACACACTTGTACTGAACGATTTCCCGAATTCTGTAGGAAAGTATGAAACAAAGAAGTACGGGATCGCTACGGTACAGTATATACTAAAGCTCATTGATTCAAAGAATGTTAAGAGCGTTTCATTTGACGGGCAGACGTTTACTGCTGTAGAACAAAGCTGAACATAAAAAAAAGAGGCTGCACAAGCAGTCTCTTTTTTTGTACTACAATATAAAACAAATCAACCCCGAACAGCCCTCGTTTATCATACGCTCGACCGTTTCACGCAGCTTGCGGCGTGCGTCGTCAGGCAGGGTGTTCATTTTGGTTATAAGCCCCTCGTTGACAAGCTCGTGCAGGCTCTTGCCGAAGATGTTTGACTGCCACAGCTTGTCGGGCTCGGTCTCATAGTCGCTCATCATCGCCATAACAAGCTCCTGCGACTGCTTCTGCGAGCCGACTATCGGGGCGACCTCGGCGTTGACTTTCGTTTTCATAATATGTATCGCAGGGGCTGAGGCACGCAGGCGCACACCGTACTTGCCGCCCTGCTTGATGATCTCGGGCTCGTCAAGGTCAAGCTCATCAATCGAAGGCATTACTATGCCGTAGCCCTTTTGCTCCACATCGTCAAGGGCTGACGAGAACTTCTCAAAGCGCTTTTTGAAAGACACAAGCGAGAGTATCTGCGGCATAAGGTCGCTCTCGGTGTCGCATTCAAGCCCCGTACACTCCCCTATTATCCTGAAAAACAGGCTGTCTGCCATTGTCGCCGTGACTGTTGCCGTGCCGTCTGCGAGCGATACGCTCTTAAGTGTGCTTTCGGTAATCTGCTCGCAGTCTGCAAGCTTGCCCGCAAAACTCTCCATATCCCGCAGACTTGAAATACCGAGTGCGCAGCTGCGTATATGGCCGAATATCTCACGGCGCAGCCAGTGCCCGTCATCAAGGGCGTTTATCCAAGTGGGCATTTCTATGTTTATCTCTGTCACGGGGAATGAGTAGAGAAGCTCGGTCATTATCTTTTTTATATCGTCATCACTAAGCCTTGCGCAGCTTAAGGGTATCACACGCCTGCCGTATTTTTCCGTTAACCTGTCGGCAAGGGCGAGCACCTCGTCGCTTTCGGGGTCGGTGCTGTTTAGTATTATCGCAAAGGGCTTATCTATTGCCTTTAGCTCTGAGATTATGCGCTCCTCGCACTCCTCATATTCCTCACGGGGCAGGTCTGTCACTGTGCCGTCTGTGGTTATCACAAGGCCTACCGTCGAGTGCTCGGTGATGACCTTTCTTGTGCCCACCTCTGCCGCCATATTAAACGGCACCTCGTCATCAAACCAGGGAGTCTTCACCATTCGTGGTGCTTCGTTTTCGATATAGCCTATCGCCGAGGGGATAATATAGCCCACGCAGTCGATAAGGCGCACGTTCATATTCGTGCTCTCGCCCACGCTTATGCTCACAGCATCTTCGGGAATGAACTTAGGCTCGGTAGTCATTATAGTGCGCCCGCCTGCCGACTGGGGCAGCTCATCAACTGCACGCTCACGGCTGTAGTCGCTCTCTATATTGGGAATGACCGCCTGCTCCATAAACTCCTTGATGAATGTTGATTTACCCGTCCTGACGGGGCCTACTACCCCTATGTAGATATTGCCCCCTGTTCTTGTGGCAATATCATTGTATATATCGCTCATAATGCTCTCTCCTTTCGGTCATATAAGCGGAACTAACAGCATACTGCCCTTTGTGGCTGTCATATCCGCAAGGTCATTCTCCTGCTCTATAGCCTTTGCCGAGGTGGAATATTTTTTGGCAATATCCCATATATCTGTATTCTCATCTACCCTGCAAAGCTTGACCGCACAGCCCGAAAGCTTTTGCTTGGGCTTATCGGTGCAGGCGCTTATTTCTGTAAGCAGGCTGTAGACCGTGCAGTCGGATATATAGCCCGAGATATTCACCTGCGCTGTCAGCTCTGCTGAATCGGTCTCGGTCAGCCTGTATGATGTGCTTCTTACAAAGGCATCAACATACACTCTGCTGTGAGATGATATGCAGCCGTCAGTATCAAGAGCTGTTTCAAAAGGCTCTTCTTTTTCAAGATATAACGGCTTGCCGCTTTCAGACATACCGAGCATACACATACGAATATTCCCAAGGAGAGTGTACTCTTTCTTTTCATCATCATATCGTGTACTCAGCCCCGACAGTTCTCCCCAGCCGTCATAGACCTTGCTTATCTGTTCATCGGGGCAGCTGACTGACACGGTCTTTGAAACACTCTTATCACACATCACGGGCGTTCCCTCTACCCTTATCTCTTCCGAGGACAGCTTTGTTTCATATACCGTGGAGTAAGCATCTTCTGCGACCGTAGCATTTATAATTTTTGAAGCATTTATCCTTGCGAGCAGCACTATCTCACATTCAAGCGTGCCTGCGCTCTCTGCCTTGGGTATTATCTCGCAGGAGGCACAGCTGACACTTGCCGCCACATCATAGCCCTCATCAAGGCCGTCTGCATCTATTATTCTTGAAAACGGCACAGTAAAGCGCATTGTGTCAAAGCTCTCCTTTTCGTTCTCGGCAGTCGAGTAGAGAACCGTCACCTCGGCGTCGCCCTTTAGCACTATCTTGCCCTGCACCGTCTTATGCTCGCCCTTTATCACCGCACAGTCACTTCTGATAACTGCGGCAGGCTGTGGCTTGCCCTCGCCAAGCTCAAATTCCTCGACTATCGTCAGCCGCTTGTCAAGGCATATCCTCTTTGACGGGCAGGATATAGTCCTTGTCTTAAGCTCAATGCCTGCGCCCGAGCATTCGGTTATTACCTTTTTCTCCTGCCCCGTCATAATGCTTACCTTTGTAGTAACGGCACCTCTTATATCTATGCGCCTTTTGTTGACGACCCTCGGGTCTATGTAGTCGCACGCAGGGGTCAGCCGCACAGATGCTTTTGTGACCTCTGAGGGCAGCTCCACCGACTTTGAATACTGAAGCTTCTGCTCTGTAAAGCCAAGCCTGCTGCTGCCCTCGCTCTCATATATCAGCTTAAGGGTAACTGCAAGCTCGAATGTGAGCTTTTTGCCCGAAAGGCTGTATGAAAGCACCCTCGGGCTGCAGCGGCATTTGAGCACCCTGAAAATATCGGGGCAGTAATCGGGCAGCACAAAGTCTTTTTCCACCAGCTGCTCGACCCCCTCGTCAAAAACACTCACCATGCTTTCAAGGCTTATGCTGTTTTGTTTTAATTCGCTTACCTGCATATCATTTATCCTCCCAAACATTTCTAAAACACGTTCTGAAGCGTTTCTGATTAAGTATATGCAGCGCTTTGCCCTTTAATGCATAAAAAATCCCCGAGGAAACTTTAATTCGTTTCCTCGGGGAGAAGTGTTTGGTTATTAAGCAGCATTTATATGCTTGCCCTTTTGATATGAGGGCGGAGCGAATACCGAGTATACGTCATCGTCCTGCTCATACGGCTCGTCGCTGACTTCAAGGTTGCTGAAGCCGTCAGAGGTCTTGTTTATCATATCATAGTAGATTATCGAGTTTGAAATGCTTATCCTGAGCTCTGCATAATCGGAGTAGGCCTGGATATATGCTTCATCGACCACGCCGTCGTCTTTCCTTGCATCACAGGCGGCTTCGGAATATCGCTCATCATCTATCGTCTTGAATATGCCGTCTCTTGTTTCTTCATAAACAGGTATCGGCGTATCCTTATATATCTGATTGCAGGAAGCATTCAGTGCCACGTTGGTATAATCCTTAAGGTCAAAGTAGATATCCTTCTGGCTGTTGTAATAGATAGTGTCTGTCACAAAGTTGCCGTTGGGGAATATTACAACATTCTCCTTATCCTCGCCTATCGACATAACGTCATGGCCGAGGGCATAGGGGTCATTGAAGCCGAACATATTGCCAAGGGTGGGAAGCACATCGTACATACCCATTACCGTGTCGATCTCCTTCGGCTCAAACTCTGCGTCTTTCTGCCAGATTATGAAAGGCACCTTTCTGTTGATGTTGTAGTAGAAATCATCAACAGGGATATAGCCTGCATCGCCCTCTTCAAGCACGGAATCTGTGAAGGGGTTGTAGTTGTAGTAGCGCTCGTATTCCTCTTCCTTGACCTTTGCATCGTGGTCGCCGTAGATGATAACTACAGTATCATCGAGCAGACCCTCGTTATCCATATCCTGCAAAAGCTGTGCAAGCGCTTCATCGGCGTAGTGAACGCTCTTTATATAGCTTCCAAGCTTTGTGCCCTCAAGGAAAGGTGCGCTGACCTCTTCATAAAGGCCTGTTTCCTCGTTTATCTTCTTATACTTGAATGTAACGTCAAAGTCGCTGACACGCTCGATATCGGTGAAAGGTGTGTGGTTTGTCAGCATTATCATAGCGCCGTACCAGTTCTTGTTGTTCTGGTCTATTTCCTTTATCTTGGGAACAGCCTGTCTGAAAAACGACTTATCCGAAAGGCCAAGGCCTATAGTCTCATCAATATCAAAGTCGGTAGTGTAGTTAAAGAACTTGTCATAGCCAAGTGAGTTGTGCAGGTTCATTCTGTTCCAGTAGGAGCCGTTGTTGCCGTGCATACTGAACACGAAATAGCCCTTATCCTTTACAAGCTTCTGGATAGTTGTATAGTTCCTGTCCCAGTAATTGATAGCGACAGTACCGGTAGATGCAGGCATGAGAGAAGTCGAGAATGTAAACTCAGAGTCAGAGCTTGTGCCGACGCTCTCCTGCGCATAGAAGTTAGAGAAATAAAGCCCCTCGCTTGCAAGCTTGTTGAGTGTGGGCGTTACCTCAACGCCGTTCATATAAGTGCCGAGGGTAAAGCCCTGTATGCTCTCTGCGTGTATAACGAGCATATTCTTGCCCTTGAACATATTGCTGTAGTCATTCTTTTTGCTGACAGCGTCCTTAGTGTCCTTATCGGTATAGAAGCTTGTAAACTGCTCCTTGCTCTCGTCATAGCCGAACATGAGGTTTATCTTTGAGTAAATGCTCTGCACGGTGTCTGATATCTGATAGGTATAAAGGCCGAATGTTGCAAGAGTATACTCTCTGTTCCACTGTTTTCTGAGTCGGCTGTAGTCAGTGCCTGTAAACATCAGCGCCGCCGTGCCTGCAAAGGCAAGGCCTACGATGAGTGTGCAGAGGAAATACCTCTTGCCCTGCTTTTTCTCTGCGAGGGCTTCATAGTAGCCGGGCTTTTTCTTCTTGATGAAGATGCTGAGCGCTATCATAGCAGGGATAGACCATAAGAAGAGCAGGTCTTTCGGCTCCATGATATTCTTTGTAACTGCGTCCATAACGCCGCCGAGCTGTGATGCGGTCGAAAGCAGAGAAACGGAAGCAAATGACTTGTAGTTTGTGTAGTATATAGAGTTTGCTATACACAGGAAAACAAACAGGCAGTTAAATATCATATAGTATATTACTCTGCGCTTTGGCTTGATAAGAAAGCCGAACATACCGAGTATCAGCACAGCCGCCACATCGGCAAGTATGGGCTTGATGAAATTATATGTAAACTTTACTGTAAATGCTCTTAGCATAAATGAGTTTATAAGTGCCGAAGCAAGATACAGTACAAAAAGCATATGCCCCGTACAGAAACCTTTTACTCTTCCGGGAATGCTTTTAAAGAAAGTCTTGAACTTTTCCATAGCTACTCCTTTATCTTTATATGTGTATGGATCGTTTTTTTGTCTACCTTTACATTTTAATCTTTTTTGGTGCATTTGTCAAGAAATAAGGCGATTTTTCATTCATTTTTCACAATTAGAAATCACAGGAAGATCACCTGCTTATCTGAGCTTTTTCACCATAGTAACGTGAGGCACGCCCTCATCATCGTGCAGGTCATCTGTGGCGGTATAGCCCGACTTTTCGTAGAAGCCCTGTGCGGCGCATTGTGCCGAGAGAGTGACACTCTTGCCGCCTGCTTTCCTTGCATCCTCCTCCAAAGCCGATAGAACACGTCCGCCGAGCTTTTTGCCCCTGTATTCTTTCTTAACGCACACCCTGCCTATTGTATAGCTCTCACCGTCGTCGGTATAAAGCCTGCCTGTGGCAACGGGGGTCTTAGCGTCATAAATCAGCACGTGGGTCGCTTTGTTGTCGATATCGTCAAATTCATTCTCAAAGCCCTGCTCGTCCATAAACACCTCTTTGCGAAGTGCCTTTATATCCGACACGGGCTTGTTATAAAGATAAATCCTCAGTTCCATAATTAAAGCACCTTTGAGAGAAAATCCTTAAGCCTTTGGTTCTGCGGGTTTTCAAAGAACTCACGGGGCTCGTTCTGTTCAAGTATCGCACCGTCTGCCATAAACAGCACTCGTGAAGCGACCTCTTTTGCAAAGCCCATTTCGTGGGTGACAACTACCATTGTCATACCGTCATCAGCAAGCTTTTTCATAAGCTCAAGCACCTCGCCCACCATTTCGGGGTCAAGGGCAGATGTCGGCTCATCAAAGAGCATGACCTCGGGGTTCATTGCAAGCGCACGGGCTATGGCTATTCTCTGCTTCTGACCGCCCGAGAGCCTTGCAGGGTATTCGTCTTCCTTATCGGGCAGGCCTACTATCTTAAGAAGCTCCTCCGCCCTCTCGTCAGCCTGCTCTTTGGTCATAAGGCCGAGCTTTACTGGGGCAAGGGTTATGTTCTTTTTTATTGTAAGATTCGGGAAAAGGTTAAAGTGCTGAAACACCATGCCCATTCTCTGCCTTACCTTGTTGAGTTCCTTTTCAGAAGCCTTGGCTATATTCTGCCCGTCAAAGATGATATCGCCCGAGGTGGGTGTTTCCATACGGTTTAAGCACCGCAGGAATGTGGATTTGCCCGAGCCGGAGGGTCCTATGATAACTACCTTTTCGCCCTTTTCTATCGTTTCGTTTATGTTTTTGAGCACCCTGACTTCGCCGAAATCCTTGCAGAGGTCTTTAATGTCTATCATTCTTTGCGAGCCTCCTTTCAAGTCTGCCGACAAGGTTTGAGAGTATCATAACCATAACAAGGTAGATAAGCGCAACGGCGATAAGCGGCATAAATGCCGAATAGGTCTGCGATCTTATGGTATCGCCGCCCTTGGTAAGGTCTGCAATAGCTATATAGCCTGCCACCGATGTTTCCTTAAGAAGCACTATGCACTCGTTTGCAAGTGCAGGCAGAACTGTCTTGAAAGCCTGCGGCAGGATTACAGAAAGCATCGTCTGCCTGTAGCTGAGGCCTAAGCTTCTGCCCGCCTCGAACTGGCCGTTATCAACGCTCATGATACCCGAACGGAATATCTCGGCAACATATGCGCCCGAGTTGATACCAAAGGCCATGATCGCCACAAGTATCTTGTCGATATTAACGCTGCCGAATATTACAAAGTATGTGATAAGAAGCTGCACCACCATAGGCGTTCCTCTTATGACTGTGAGGTATATCTTACAGATGATATTTGCTATCTTAAGCCTGCCCGTCTTATCATGGGTCGAGCGGATTATCGCAACAAGAAAGCCCAGCACAAAGCCTATGAGCACCGCAAAAAGCGTTATTTCAAGGGTCGTGATAAGGCCGTTTGTTAAGTACTTCCACCTGTCATGCTCTATAAAATTCTGCTTGAAGGATTCGATTAAGCTATCCAAGAAGGCGCCCTCCTTATTAACCATTTTCCCCCGCCGCTTAGGCAGGGGAAGAGAATTATTTCTTTCTGACTATTATGACCTGATTTGATGTTGTGTAGGAATCAGAGAAGAGAACGTTCTTCTTTCTGTCCTCAGTAACTGTAAGGCCTGCAACGCCCACGTCAGCCTTACCCGATGATACAGCCGAGATTATCGAATCAAACGCCATATCGTCTATCCTCAGCTCGTAGCCCAGCTTGTCGCATACGGCTGTCATCATATCAACGTCTATGCCTACTATCTTGTCGCCGTCCTTGCTCTCATAAGGCGGGAACTCGGCGTTTGTTGCCATAACGATAGTGCCCTTGCTCCTGTCAACGCCCTCGGGCGACTTATAGGGGGAATTGCCTGTGTCAGAGCCGATGTAGTTCTTGATTATCTTATCAAGTGTGCCGTCAGCCTTAAGGTCTGAAAGTGCTTTGTTTATATCAGCCTGCAAGCTTGTATTGTCAAGCTTCATAGCTATTGCATAGTCTTCTTTTGCGAAAGGCTCATCGAGAATCTCGAGGTCGTCATTCTCCTTGACGAATACCTTAGCAGGCTCAGAGTCGATAAGAACTGCATCTATCTTGCCCTGCTTAAGTGCCTGAACTGCATCTGCGCCCTTGTTGTATTTCTCGACCTTTGCATCTTCAACGTCTTCGGCATAGATATCGCCCGTGGTGCCGAGCTGAACGCCTATGGTCTTGCCCTTAAGGTCATCTATGCTGTGAACTGTGTTCTCAGGAACGCCGCAGCCTGTGAAAAGCGCCGCAGAAAGTGCAGCGGCAGCACATACGCTTATAAGCTTTTTAAACATATTCTTTACTCCTTACAATAGTTTATTTTTACTTTGCTATTATAGCACAAAGCGCCCTTATTTGCAAGGCTTAATGGGGCTTTAATAAGTTTGTTTACAATAATTTGTGACAAAAATCAAATTTCGCACAAAAAGGCAATTTCGCTTGTTTATTATAACAATACAAAAGCAGGGGCTTAATGCATAAGCCCCTGCATAATTGCATAAATATCAAACTTTCTTAACAGAAATAACAGCCTTTACGCCGTTTATATCCCATTCCTTACCGCCCTCGGCAGCGCCGCAGGTGATAGAGTCTGCCAAAACGTCTGTGCTTATCTGCGCAGAGTTAGCAGCTACGACAGCAGAAAGCTTCTCTTCTGTGTCGATAACTACGTGTATGTGATCCATTACCTCGAAGCCCTGATCCTTTCTCATAGTCTGAATCTTCGAGATCACCTCACGCACAAAGCCCTCGCTTATAAGCTCTTCTGTGAGGTTTGTATCCATAGCGACTGTTACACCGTTCTGTGTAAGGGTGCAGTAGCCCTCTTTCTGCTCTGTTTCTATGAGCAGGTCGTCCTTGGAGAGAGCTATCTCGCCTATGGAGATAGTGAGCTTAAGCTCGCCTGTCTCTTCAAGCTCTGCCATAGCCTTGTGGCCGTCAAGAGATGTGAGGAGATTTCTTATCTCGCCTAAGTTCTTGCCATACTTGGGTCCTAAAGTCTTAAGCTGGGGCTTGAACTTATATGCCACGAATGAAGAAACATCATCAGCGAACTTAACATCCTTAAGGTTGAGCTCATCTCTGATTATATCAACATAGAAGCTGTCAAGCTCGTGGTCAGCACTTACATACATAACAGAGAGAGGCTGACGGTTCTTGATGTTGGCTGTGTTTCTTGCGGCACGGCCGAGAACAACGATATCAAGCACCTCTTCCATATCGCTTTCAAGCTTTAAGTCGATAAGTGACTCGTCAACTGTCGGATAGTCGCAGAGGTGAATGCTCTCGGGTGCGTCCTTATCAACAGTAACTACGATATTCTGATAAACCTCTTCGGTTATGAAAGGCACCATAGGTGCTGCGCACTTGCAGAGTGTAACAAGTGCTGTATAAAGAGTCATATAGGCATTTATCTTATCCTGTGTCATGCCCTGTACCCAGTAACGCTCTCTGCCACGTCTTACATACCAGTTGGAGAGGTCATCAACAAAGTCCTGCATAGCCTTTGCAGCCTCGGGTATGCGGTAATTGCCGAGGTTTGTGTCTGCTGCCTTGACCATAGAGTTCATCTTGGAGAGCAGCCACTTATCCATTACAGAAAGCTTATCATATTCTATCTTATGCTTTGTGGGGTCGAACTGGTCTATCTCGGCATAGAGCACATAGAATGCATATGTGTTCCAGATAGTGTTCATAAACTTTCTCTGACCCTCGATAACCACCTTATCGTGGAACTTATTAGGCAGCCAGGGCTGAGAGTTGGTGTAGAAATACCACCTGATAGCATCTGCGCCAAGCTTTTCGAGTGCCTCGAACGGGTCAACAGCGTTACCCTTTGACTTAGACATCTTCTGGCCGTTCTCGTCCTGAACAAGACCAAGTACTATAACGTTCTTGAACGGCGCCTTGTCAAAGAGAAGTGTGGATATAGCAAGGAGCGAGTAGAACCAGCCTCTTGTCTGGTCAACAGCCTCGGAGATAAAGTCTGCGGGGAACTGCGACTCAAAAAGCTCCTTATTCTCAAAAGGATAGTGGTGCTGTGCAAAAGGCATAGAGCCCGAATCAAACCAGCAGTCGATAACCTCGGGAACACGCTTCATCTGTTTGCCGCACTCAGGGCACTTGATAGTAACTGCATCAATATAGGGTCTGTGAAGCTCTATCTCATCGGGGCAGTTGTCAGACATACTCTTAAGCTCTTCGATAGAGCCTATGGAGTGGCGGCAGCCGCACTCACACTCCCAGATATTGAGGGGTGTGCCCCAGTATCTGTTACGTGAAATACCCCAGTCCTGAACGTTTTTGAGCCAGTCACCGAAACGGCCTGAGCCTATGCTCTCGGGTATCCAGTTGATAGTGTTGTTGTTAGCAATAAGTCTGTCCTTAACGTCGGTCATCTTGATGAACCAGGACTCACGTGCGTAGTAGATAAGGGGCGAATTACATCTCCAGCAATGGGGGTAATCATGCTCGAACTTGGGCGCATCAAAGAGCTTGCCTTCCTTGTCAAGGTCAACGAGCACAAGTTTGTCAGCGTCCTTAACGAATGTGCCTGCGTAGGGTGTCTCCTTGGTCATGTTGCCCTTGCCGTCAACAAACTGAACGAAAGGCAGGTCATACTTCTTGCCTACTCTGTTATCGTCTTCACCGAATGCGGGGGCTATGTGAACTATACCGGTACCGTCGGACATAGTTACATAGTAATCCATTACCACATAGTGGCCTTTTTTCTTCTGTCTCTTAGCTTCCTCGCCTGTGTAAGCGAAAAGCGGCTCATACTCCTTGCCCTCGAGGTCAGAGCCTTTATATGTTTCAAGCACCTCATAAGCGCTCTCGCCCTCCTCAGCAAGCTTGCCGAGAACTGTATCAAGAAGAGCCTGTGCCATAATATAGGTGTAGCCGTCCTTAGCCTTTACCTTGCAGTAAGTCTCGTCGGGGTTAACGCAGAGTGCTACGTTAGAGGGAAGCGTCCAGGGGGTAGTTGTCCAAGCTAAGAAGTAAGCGTCCTCACCTACTATCTTGAAGCGAACAATAGCCGAGCGCTCCTTGACGAGCTTATAGCCCTGTGCTACCTCGTGAGAGGAAAGGGGGGTTCCGCATCTGGGGCAGTAAGGAACTATCTTAAAGCCCTTATAGAGCAGACCCTTGTCATATATCTGCTTAAGTGCCCACCATTCCGATTCGATAAAGTCGTTATGATATGTTACATAGGGGTTATCCATATCAGCCCAGAAGCCTACAGTACCCGAGAAGCCTTCCCACATACCCTTATACTTCCAGACGGATTCCTTACACTTTGTAATAAAGGGCTCAAGGCCGTATTCCTCTATCTGCTCCTTACCGTCAAGACCTAAAAGCTTTTCAACTTCAAGCTCAACAGGCAGACCGTGAGTATCCCAGCCAGCCTTACGGGGAACCATATAGCCCTTCATTGTTCTGTATCTGGGTATCATATCCTTGATAGCACGGGTAAGAACGTGGCCTATATGCGGCTTGCCGTTAGCAGTCGGCGGGCCGTCATAGAACACATAGCTCTCGCCCTTTCTTCTTGTTTCCATGCTCTTGTTGAAAATATCCTTATCCTTCCACAGCTGCTCTATCTGCTTTTCTCTCTGCACGAAGTTAAGATTGTTTTCGACCTTCTTATACACCTTACACACACTCCTTCTTAAACAAAAAACCTCACGCCCGAAAACGGACGCAAGGAAACCTTACGCTTATAAACCACCATTTCACATACTTACAATATGCTCTTCCCTAACGCAGAAGCTACGTCAGCGCCTACTCGTCACCTTTCGGGCTGCAGCTCGGGAGTGATCTTCGATCGTGTGGCTACTCACGCTGCGCTCACACTACCCGCAGCTCGCTGTGGCTTTACTCCGCACACCTACTATCTCCGTCAATGCCTTTAATGATATAACACACATATTATATTACATTTACTTCCGTTTGTCAATAACTAATTTATGAATTCTTTTACAGATAATAGGCATAAATAGGAAATTTCGCACCCGAAATAATTATTTGCCCATTATAATCACATTTCGACAAACAGCGCCGCCGAATTTTTAATACATATCCGATTTTTTACAAAAAGGCTTTTCAAAGCGTATTTTTTATGCTATAATACCTTTCGCAAAATTTCAAAGATCGAGAGGAAGTAAAAAGAAAAATAGCGTGTCAAGGCAAGCGACCCGCAGGCAGACGAGATCTACAGAACTGACGGACATTTTACACCCGATGTGCAGCTCATAGACGAGCAGATAACTATCCGTGAAACGATAAAATACATAGAGCAGGCAAAGAGAAACAGCAAAGCCAAGATAATAGTGCTTTGCGGCTCTGACGAAAAGGCAAAGACGCAGTATTTAAACACAGGCGCAGATGCGGTGCTGCCTGCCGATGCAAACGCAGAAATGGTGATACGCTCGCTTGAAGATATGCTGGGCATAAGCAGGGCAAAAACAGACATAAGCTATGAAACCGAGCTTTACGAAAGGGTCAGCCGTGCGCTTTGCGAGCTGAGCATAACACCGAATTACTGCGGCTACAGATATCTCAGAAGCATAATCACACTTGTTCTGAGCGACCCCGATATTGTAAGGCGTATATCCAAGACCGTCTACCCGAGGGCTGCACAGATGCACGGTGCAAAGCCTTCATGCATAGAGCGTGGCGTGAGAACAGCCATAGCCCGAAGCTGGGCAAAGGTAACGCCCGAGATGAAGATAAAATACTTCGGCATACACTCAACGCTTTTACAAAACTGCCCCACGAATTCAGAATATATATTCATAGTAGCAGAGCGCATACGCCGTGATATAAAGCTTGACACGGCAAAGGACAGCGCTGCGGGATTCTAAAACAGAACACAAAAACACAAGCCCGAGGTCACCCTCGGGCTGATATTTATATTATCAGGCAGCCGCCGAAAACAAACTGCTCCCCTTCTCTCACAATCAACGCATAATTCTCGTAAGGCCTTGCCTGTAAGAATATTATATGCGAAGGCGCACACTGTGTTAAAAGGCTCGCAAGGCGGCCGTTCACGGCCTTACAGACTCCCGTCAAAGGCCGTAGAAAGAGGCAGGCGCTGATGTATAAAGGCCTGCCTCGAATTTACATATTTTCCTGTGCCGCATTTAGCACCTGACTAAACTTTCGGGTGGACTCACTCCAATCTATCAGATATTCGTTAAGATGCATTTCCTCGTGATCATATATGCATCACTCCTACTCAAAGTGTATTAGTCGAGAAAAAAAATTACATAGCCATTGGAATTATTTCCTTTCGTTCATATAGTCATAAGCCTGCATATTCGTCAAGCCATTGGAAACAACCCTTTCTAAAAAATTTGGTCATCTAAAAGCCAAATTGCTATGCCATTGGACTCAAACCTTTCGTTAAAAATTTCGATCCTCTGCGCCCCAAAAGATACCGGGCGCTAAACTGAATTTCTCGGCGGACTCACCCCAATCTTTTAAATATTCAGAAGAACTCTGTGGACAATCATACTACTCATATCCACCACTCCCTTCAAAAGTGACGCTAAAGAAATTCTATTAAATTCGATATAATGACTTAATTCAAGTTTGAAGACTCAAATCAAACCGTGAGCTGACTTTGGTTTACATTGGATTCACCACTTTCTAAATATTCAGGTAAACCTCACTAAAGTCGTACATGGGACTCACTCCATTCTAAAATGTTTTCTGAAACCTCTTCAAGCTGATCATAACAACCAACTCCTTATATAAAAGCTTCAAATATTCAGTTGTAAAAGGATATAAAAATATCGCTGATCTTTCAGAGCACCCCGCAGCATAAATGTAGTTGTGGGAAAGCTTGGAAGGATCGGCGACGACTTTAATTCTTATCATTCACTTGGGCCAGCCGGTCTGCAAACCCGGGTCTTGACGCCCCACAATATCAAGTCAACTGTCGCCGAGCCTTCGGATGCTCTTTGGTTCTAAATTGTCCATGGGCTCTGGCTCCTTTCGATAGATTTAAAGTATGTTAACGGGACTGCGGCAGACTTCTTAAATTAAGTGCACCCACTTCCACCAACAGCCTGATTCCGAACCACTTTATACAAGGAAGGGAAATATACGTTTCCGGAGATTTTTACTAAAACCTCTTGGGCATCTGACCCCCGATATGCAGCCTGTTTAACAGCTTATGCTGCGCTGCCTCTTTCGGTTTAGCCCCTTTCCTCTTTCCTTGAATACAGTATAGCACACTTTTTGGCGTTTGTCAATAGTTTTTTTCAACTTTTTTCGATATTTTTTATTTAACATAACATTTACAAAAGCCGCTTGACATTTGATTTCAAATATAGTATAATAATAGTGTTGCAGTGCTTGAATGAGGTTTTTCGGGCGCTGCTTGTTTTTACAAAGGAGGCTGAACACTATGAGCGAAGAATACAGACCCGACCTATACTCCCTTACCGATGAAGACGGCAAGGAGCAGATGTTTGAGCTGCTCGATTCAATGGAGTATGAGGGCGAAACATACTATGCGCTGACACCTTATTATGAGGACGGACAGGAGCAGCTTGAGGACAGCGGCGCTGTCATTATCCTCAAAAGCGAATACACCGACGACGAAGAGATAATGGTCACTATAGATGATGACGAGGAATATGACAGAGTCGGTGCGGTATTTATGAAGAAGCTTGAGGAAATGTTCGACTACGACGAAGAGGACGAGCAGGACTGATTTTACGGGGCTTTTTCACGAAAGATTCTGTTTTTAGGAAAATGTACAAATTTTGGAACTTTTATTTGTATTAAATACATATTGAAATTTGTGCCGATATGTGGTATACTAATGATAGTAAAGAAAAGCTGATTTCTTTCTGCCTTGTCCGACGAAGCACGGGCATTATGATCCAACACTTCCATTAAGGGAGGCGGGTCATCTCCGGCAGCGGATTGCAGACCTCCCGACCGTGACCGCCATTTGGCTGATTACGGCTACGGACGAAGGGAGCGTGAACCTGTTGGGCCGCCACCCACCCTGCACATATGCGGGTTTTATTTTCTCGTGCGGCGGCAAGGCGGTAAGTTATTATTAAAAGCGCAAGCTTTCAAGAGCCTCCCTTTTGGGGAGGTTCTTTTTTTGGAAATATCAACAATTCAAGCGGAGTGGTCTTGGTCATTTATACAAAGTACTTGCTGGTTTTGTCACATTTTGATGCTTTTAAACGTATATATTAATAGAGAAGTATTATCAGGAGGTGCAAGCTAAATGAAAAGAAAAATACTATGTCTGTTCAGTGCAGTGCTTTTTCTTTGTCTGTGTTCCTGCTCAGCGAGTGACAGCAGCACTCTTTCCATAGAAATAGATGAGAACGATCAGAATGACTTTACCTATGCCGACAACTTTTTTATACCGCCGACACCTGAAGCCTATGAATACACTTTCAAAAGCCGCAGCGTGACTGTGGACAAGCTCGGTACTATGGTAGACGCATTTTTCGGTGACAACACCTATTCTAGTGGCAAGACGGAGGAGATAGAGAGATTTGATGATGGCTGGTATTGGTGCCTTAGCGACCATTCAGCTTCTGCTAATCTGTTTACAAACGGTCATTACCACCTGCATGACAATAAAAACTCATATTCCAATTACTTTACCGACATTAAAATTGACGAGGAAAAAGGCTGGTTTACTGAAGGCAGGCTAATATACGAAAATGAATACGATGACACAAACATAACCTTTGCCGACGAGGAATACACCGTTGCCAGTCTTAGTGACTCGGTGCTTGAAAAATACAGCGTCTGCAACAAGGCGCTCGGCTATGATATAGAGATAAAGCCTCTATATACTATGGTCTACCGTGACGCAAACGACAGCAACGTCTTCGCTGTTATGTATTTTTGTCTCAAAGAGGGCGATGTGGTGTTTCGTGCTGTCAATCTTGACCCATTTGCCGATAAGGAGTGGACAAGGGACAAACCCACCACCGTATATACTGCAACAGCATTTGGAACAGACCACATAGAAGATTTAGAAGCAGGCGAGATAATCGACGAACTCACAAAAGGACAAAAACTCCAAATAATGTCATGCCAGGATGCCATAAATCAAGCCGACGAATGGCTCAACCAAAAGGCAGCACACGCCACGCTGAGATATGCACAGCTTGAATACACACCTATTCATCAGGACAGCCTTACAGGTATTATGACCGCCCAGCCCTGCTGGGCACTTTACTACATAACAGACGAGGACATCGAGGGCGTTCTGTTTGTTGATGCACAAACAGGCAAGATAAGAAACAACTATCTTTCGGAGATAGAATACTGAATCAAGCTTTCAGGAGTGATAACTTACCTGCCACGAATAACAAAAACCGCCCGAGAGGATATCTCCCCTCGGGCGGCAAGTGTTTTTATCAGTCTATCTCGACCATTATTTTCTGATCCTGTCTTGAAGCGCTTGCACGCATAACAGTTCTGATAGCCTTAGCTATCCTGCCCTGCTTGCCAATAACTCTGCCCATATCGGCCTCGGCAACGTGCAGGTGGAAGGTTATAACGCCCTCTTCATCGGGGTCGTCCTCTGTTATTACGATAGCGCTCTTGTCCTCAACAAGCTCTGCTACAATGGTTTCAAGTAATTCTTTCATTTTAAATACCTCTTTCTCCTGAAAAATTAAAGCCTACAGCTCATCTTGCAGGATAGGTGCTGTAAGCTCAGGTAGCTTCGCTGTAATCAGCAGGCAAACGTACATTTAATGTACGCTTACCTTTAATTACAAGCAATTACTTCTCGATTCTCTTAAGGAGAGCCTTAACTGTATCTGTGGGCTGTGCGCCGTTAGCTATCCAGCTCTTAGCCTTCTCCTGATCGATGTTGATTACGGAAGGCTCCTTAGTTGCATCATAGTAGCCTATCTCCTCGATGAATCTGCCGTCTCTGGGATATCTTGAATCAGCAACAACAACACGGTAGAAGGGCTTCTTCTTAGCGCCGAGTCTTCTGAGTCTGATCTTTACTGCCATTTTCTTTTCACCTCCGAATAAATATTTGTTGTATATGATCGCTTAAGCGTTCACACCTGATTATTTCTCTTAGGGCATACCATTGCCGCCGAGGCCCTTTAAGAGGTTGGCTCTTGCCTTTCTCTGCTTTTTTCCGTGCAGATTTCCGCCGATGCCGAACTGCTTCATCATCTTCTTCATCTGCTCATACTGCTTAAGAAGCTGGTTAACATCGGACACCTCTGTGCCGCTGCCCGCAGCGATACGACGCTTTCTCTTGGGGTCGATTATCGAGGGCTTTCTTCTTTCGGCCTTGGTCATTGAGTTGATCATAGCCTCGGTCTTGCGAAGCGCTTTCTCGCCCTGCTCCATCTGCTCGTCATCTATCTTATTAGCACCGGGGAGCATTCTGATAATGCTCTTGATGCTGCCCATTTTCTGCATAGTCTTCATCTGGTCGAGCAGGTCGTTGAGGTCGAAGCCCTCAGATGCCATTTTATCGGCAAGCTTCTTTGCTTCCTCCTCGTCAACAGATGCGGTGGCTTTCTCGATAAGTGTGAGCATATCGCCCATACCGAGTATACGTGAAGCCATTCTCTCGGGGTGGAAAGGCTCGAACTCGTCAAGCTTTTCGCCCATACCCACGAACTTGATAGGCTTACCTGTAACGGAAAGAACGGACAGCGCCGCACCGCCACGGGTATCGGAATCGAGCTTTGTAAGTATTACCGAATCAATGCCCAGCGCCTCGTCAAATGCAGCCGCTACGTTTACAGCGTCCTGACCTGTCATAGCGTCTACTACGAGCATTATCTCGTTAGGCTCTGCTATACCCTTTATGTCCTTAAGCTCCTGCATAAGCTCTTCATCTATATGCAGACGGCCTGCGGTATCTATGATAACAAGGTCATTGCCGTAGTCCTTAGCGTGTTTGATACCCTCTTTAACTATCTTTCTGGGGTCTATCTGACCCATTTCAAAAACAGCCACATCGGCTCTTTCGCCGACTACCTTCAACTGCTCGATAGCGGCAGGCCTGTAAACGTCAGCTGCGATGAGCAGCGGGCGCTTGCCCTGTGCCTTGAAAAACTTTGCGAGCTTTGCCGAGTGTGTAGTCTTACCGCAGCCCTGAAGACCGCACATCATAATAACGCACGGGGGCTTATTGGGGAAGTTTATCTTCGAGTTCGATTCACCCATAAGGCTTATGAGCTCTTCGTTAACTATCTTTATTACCTGCTGGCCGGGGGTCAGGCTTTTGAGCACCTCTTCACCTATACTGCGCTCTGTTACCTTACCTATAAAATCCTTAACGACCTTATAGCTTACGTCAGCCTCTAAAAGTGCGAGCCTTACCTCACGCATAGCCGCCTTAACATCAGCCTCTGTGAGCTTACCTCTGTTTTTAAGGCCTTTAAAAACTTTGCCAAGCTTATCTGACAGACCTTCAAATGCCATGTGCTTACCCCCTCTATTCCTGCTCCTCGCCAAGCTCTGCTAAGCGGGAATCTATATTTTCAAGCGTCTTTATCACTTTATCTGCTATATTCTTGCCGAAGGAAACTTTCCTGCATTGATCGAGAGCCTCGAGCGCATCGGTCTTGACGCTCATAAGAGCATCTATCTCCTCCTGCCTTGCCTTAAGTATGCCGAGCTTTGACTCAAACTCATCAAGAGCCGTTTCAGAGCGCTTGATACTGTCATGCACGCCCTGCCTTGAAATGCCGAACTGCTCGCCTATCTCGGAGAGCGAAAGGTCATCATTATAATAAAGCTCCATCATTTCAAGCTGCTTATCGGTCAGAAGACAGCCGTAAACATCAAGCAGCAGCCCATATTCAAGATTTTTTGACACAAGCAGCACCGCCTTTTTACAAACATCGTCTGTTTTTTTACAAGCTGTAAAGCTAACATACTTTACATTTATGTATTATATAACATTTTTCCCCTGTTGTCAAGTGCTTTTTCACAAATAATTATTGTTTACAAAAAGTTTATTACTATCATACAAAAAATATGATAGAATATAAATATAATAGTTATGATAACGATTTCGAGGGGAAGAGAAATGATAAAATACACCTTAAAGAACGACTTATATTCACTTGATTTGCCCGCACTCGTGCTTGGTACTGCAAACGTAGACAGGCAGGATAATGACGAGGGTTATTTCGAGATATTCGACAAATACTTCGAGCTTGGCGGCAGGTGTCTTGACACAGCGAGAGTTTACTGCAACTGGGTAGAGGGCGGCGACGGTGCAAGCGAGCAGGTAATAGGCCGCTGGTTGGAGAGCCGCAATAACCGCTCAGACATCATAATAGCCACAAAGGGCGGCCACCCATACTTTACAGAAGAAGAGACTATAAACCGACTTGACGAAGCCTCTGTCACCGAGGACTTAGGCCAGTCGCTCGAAGCTTTGAAGACCGACTACACCGACATATATATGCTGCACCGTGACGACACATCAAAGCCTGTCGAGGAGATAATGCCTTATCTCGATAAGTTTGTAAAGTCGGGCAAGGTTCACATACTGGGCGCTTCAAACTGGACTGCCGAGAGGATAGACAAGGCAAACAAGTTCGCACTCGAAAACGGCCTTACGCCTTTTTCCGTCAGCCAGATAAACTACAGCCTTGCACACTCGAGCGCCGATATACTGGGCGATGACACACAAGTGAGCATGGATATGAGAGAGTATATGTGGTATGAGAAGACGGGCTTCCCTGTTATGGCATTCTCGCCGCAGGCAAAGGGCTTTTTCTCGAAGCTTGCCGCAGGGCAGAGCGCTACATACCAGTTAGAGAGCAGCTATGCAACAACTGCAAACCTTGCACGCCTTGCAAAGGTAAAGCGCCTTTCCGACCAGACGGGGCACTCGCCTGCTGTTATCACGCTTGCGTATCTCAACTCACAGTCATTCCCCGTAGCGAGCGTTTTCGCAGTATCAAAGCTATGGCAGCTTGAAGAGGACATGACAGCGCAGGACATAACCTTTGACAAGAGAACGGTTGCGTTTTTGGATAATCTTTATGATGTATAATACTAATGCCCGAGGAACTAAGACGGATACCCATATAGAAGTTTTGCCCCCAAGCGTTTCAAAGCGCTTCGGGGCATTCTTTTTTATACGGTTGCTAAGATAAATCAGAATTTGACTTGCCTATTTTCTTAAAATCTCATATGGAGCTTCTATTTCATTTGCCAAGGTATGCTCTGTTAATTCTGACATCAATTTCAATTTTTTATTAATCAATGGTCGCATACAATTAGGAACATGTTC
>CADAGC010000049.1 GCA_902787365.1 uncultured Ruminococcus sp.
TAGCCTCGAATGTCTTTTTGATGATGTGCTCTCTTGACTGGGTGAGCACCTGTATTGTAACATCATCGGGTATCATATTCTTTTCGATAAGTGTGCGGCAGAACTCATACTCTGTGTCAGAAGCCGCAGGGAAGCCTATCTCTATCTCCTTGAAGCCTATCTCAACGAGCTTTGTGAAGAATTCGAGTTTTTCTTCTAAGCTCATGGGAATGATGAGCGCCTGGTTGCCGTCACGCAGGTCAACCGAGCACCAAGCAGGCGCATGGTCGATATAGTCTTTCTTTACCCACTCAAAGCAGGGAACAGGCGGCATAAAATAGCCCCTCTGATATTTATCAAAATTCTTCATAGTATCTTTCCTTTCATATATACTTTTATATAAGCCCGTAAGGGCATCTTTTGTGCGAATGTTATTCTGTTATAGTCGTGCCTTGCCGCCATAGGAATGTATGGCTTTGCAGGGCAATAGCATATTCTTTTGTGTATTCATAGCATTTGCCCTCCTTAAAGCAAAACAAAAAACCCCATCTTCCAAACTGAAGACGAGGACAGACCACGTGTTACCACTTCATTTCATGCATAGCTCACACTACACACCTTAGCCGTATCAAAACAAATACGCTTCCCTGTAACGTGAGAAACACGAGCGCCGCTACTGAAACGCTGTAAGTCACATTACCTACACCGCACCTTCACAACACCTGCTCGGGGAGGAGTTATTTCCTGTTACAGCTGCCGGCTCACACCACACGCCGACTCTCTGAAAGCTGATAAAAGGCTTTTGTTCCCTTCATAGCATTTAATAACTATAATAATATTATATTATAGTTTTTGCGCTTTGTCAAGGGGTTAAATATTTTTTTACAATTTATTGACACGGCGGCGATTTCGTTGTATAATAATAGTGTATGAAAAAAATCAAGTGAGGTTAAGCTTATGATATATGAAAGCATTAAAAAACTCGTGACATACGGCCTTGAAACAGGGCTTGTGAGCGAGTATGACAAAGTGTATGCCACAAACAGGCTGCTTGAAGCTTTAGGCCTTGATGAGTATGAAGAGCCCGAGCAGGATTTTGAGAACGTAGACCTTGAAAGCACGCTTAAGGAACTTTTAGACTACGCCTGCGAAAAGGGGCTTTGCGAGAATTCGACAGTATACCGTGACTTATTTGACACAAAGCTTATGGGGCTTTTGACACCTCGCCCGAGCGAGGTAGAGCAGAAGTTCTGGTTTACCTACAACCACCCCTCGGCGGTTGCGGCGACGGATTATTTCTACAAGCTCTCGCAGGACACCGACTACATAAGGCGCTATCGCATAAAAAAGGATATGCGCTGGCTCGCACCCACCGAGTACGGCGACCTTGATATAACCATAAACCTCTCAAAGCCCGAGAAAGACCCCAAGGCTATAGCCGCCGCAAAGACGGCAAAGCAGTCGGGCTACCCCAAGTGCCTTTTATGCTATGAGAACGTAGGGTATGCAGGCAGGGTAAACCACCCCGCAAGGCAGAACCACCGCATAATATCCCTCACGATAAACGGCGAGGAATGGGGCTTACAGTATTCGCCGTATGTTTACTACAACGAGCATTGCATACTTTTCAACAAAAAGCACACCCCTATGGTGATAGACAAGGGGGCGTTTGGGAAGCTGTTTGACTTTGTGAGCCAGTTCCCGCACTACTTCATAGGCTCGAATGCCGACCTGCCTATCGTCGGCGGCTCGATACTTGCGCACGAGCATTTCCAGGGCGGGCATTATGACTTTGCTATGGCAAAAGCGCCTATTGAGCGTGAGGTGAGCTTTACAGGCTTTGAGGACGTAAAGGCAGGCATTGTCAAGTGGCCTATGTCGGTAATACGCATAGCTTCACCCGACAAGGAGCGGCTCATAGAGCTTGCTGACAAGATACTTACTTCCTGGAGAGGGTATACCGATGAGGAAGCGTTCATCTTTGCCGAAACTGACGGAGAGCCGCACAACACCATAACCCCCATAGCAAGAAAGCGTGGTGCGGATTTCGAGCTTGACTTAGTGCTCAGAAACAACATAACAACTGATGAGCACCCGCTGGGCGTTTACCACCCCCACGCAGAGCTTCACCACATAAAGAAAGAGAACATAGGCCTTATAGAAGTAATGGGTCTTGCAGTTCTTCCCTCAAGGCTAAAGCAGGAAATGGCTGACCTTGCCGATATTATCATAAGCAAGGGTGTAGGGGCTGTACGGGCTGACGAGAGGCTTTCTATCCACGCTGACTGGGCAGAGGAGTTCTGTAACAGGCGTGAGGTGAATAAAGATAACATAGACGCAGTTATCAAAGAAGAGATAGGCGCAGTTTTTGCAAAGGTGCTCGAGCACGCAGGCGTCTACAAGAGAAACGCTGACGGCGTTAAGTATTTTAACAGGTTTATAGCTTACGTTAACGGGAAGTGAGTGAGAAACTAAAATGGAAATAATGAGCAGAAAAAGAGTCGCACTAAAGATAGTTGCAGGCGTGATATTTGCGGCGGCAGTTCTGGTATGTTTTTTCTTTTGGGCAAAGTATATACACTACGTCAAGGCTTATCACATTGAGCCTGTGACCGAGGAGAAGCTTACATCTGTAGGTGCGGGCTATTGCAAAAAGCTTATGATAGTTGCTCACCCTGATGATGAGTCGCTCTGGGGCGGTGCGCACCTCTCGGAGGGCGGCTATTTGGTTGTATGCCTGACCAACGGCTCAAACAGGGTAAGGGCAAAGGAATTTACAGACGTTGTTGAGAAATCGGGCAACACCCCGATAATACTCGACTACCCCGACAAGGTGTTCGGTGAGCGTGATGACTGGGAGAACGTAAGAGACAAGCTCGAAAACGACCTTGAATTCATAATGAACTTTAACGACTGGGAGCTTATCGTCACACACAACCCCGACGGCGAATACGGCCACATTCACCACGTAATGACAAGCGAGAGCGTTACAAAGCTTTACAACAAGCAAAAGCCTGATGCCAAGCTTTATTACTTCGGGAAGTACTACAAGGCGGTCGATCTGCCGAATGTAGAGAAAGACTTACCAAGGATAAGCGACAGCGAGCTTGAAGCAAAGAAAAAGCTTTGCGACAAATACGAATCGCAGAAGACTACCGTTGAAAAGCTCTCACATATGCTGCCATATGAAAACTGGACGGAGTATAAGGCGGCATAAAACTTAGCTTACAAGGAGAACTATGAAAACAAAGCTGAACAACAAGGACATATATGCGCTTGGCGGTATCATACTGTCAAGCGCAATAATAATGATAGCGTTTATCATATACAGGGGCAGCGTTTACGGCTCGGCTATGGACTGGGTCTCGCAGCACTACCCGATACCCGAATACTTCCGCACGCTGTTTTATGATACGCATAAGCTTTTCCCGTCATACGCTGCAAACATCGGCGCAGGCGAGAGCATATACTCGCTATCTTACTACGGGCTTTATTCGCCGATAATTATGCTTTCCTACCTGCTGCCCTTTGTGCCTATGGCGTATTACATAATGATATCGAGCGTGGCAGTAGTCTTTGCAAGCGAGAGCATATTCTATTTTTATATGAGAAAACGCTATGACACCAAGGTCACGGCATTTGTGACGGCGCTGTTTGCGTTTTCAATGCCGCTTATCTTTCAGTCGCACAGGCACATTATGTTTGAGAGCTTTATGCCGTTTTTGCTGCTCTCTATGCATTTTACTGACAGGTATTTTGAAAAGGGCAGGCGCTGGCCGCTTGTTTTGTGCGCATTTCTGATGATAATGTGCAATTACTTTTTTGCGGTAACGGCACTGTTTGCGCTTGCTGCCTATGGTATGGCAAAGACTGCCGACGAGCAGCACAAGCTAAAGGATTTCATCAAGCGCTATGCGCCGTTTATAGGGCTTTTGTTCATAAGCGTCATAATGGCCTGCGTGCTGCTGCTGCCCACAGCCTACGGCCTGCTTGCAGGGCGTGATGAGGGCAACGTAAAGGTGTCACTCACATCGTTCCTGCCCACAATGCGGCTTGACTGGCTGACATATTACACCTATTCAATGGGGCTTACGGGCTTTGGCGTGTTTGCCTGCATTTACGGCATTTTCCACGCAAAGGGCGGCAGACGTTTCATCTGCGCTCTGACGATACTTTTTGCAGTTTGCCCCGTGCTTGTGTTCATACTAAACGGCACTTTGTATTTTGACTCAAAGGTGCTGTTCTCATTCCTGCCTTTAGCGCTCGAAGCCGTGGCGTGGTTTGCAAATAAACTTTTTGATAATGACATAAAGAGCATAAAGCTGCCTGTCTGCGTGTTTGTGGGCGCATCAGTTCTGGGCGTGCTGATAACGGGGGCAGGGGGGCTTATAAAGCTTTATCTTGTTGACGCTCTGCTTACTGCGGTTATACTCTTAGTGCTTACAAAGAAGCATTATACCCGACTATGTGTATCGTTTATCGCAATTGCGCTGCTGGGATGCTGTGTTAAAAACTCCTATGACGAGCTTGTTGAGACTTATGCGTTTTCCACCATTGAAAGTGACACGGTATACAAGCTGACAGAGGAAGTCTCAAAGGGCAAGGTCATACGTACAGCCGTTGACACACGAAGAGTTGACACACCGAACAAGGTATACGGTATCGAGCATTATCAGGACACGGTCTATTCGTCGATACACTCAAAGGATTACAACAACTTCTACTTTGAGAAGATATGCAACGAGAACGAATACCGCAACTCGGCGCTCACCACCTGCTCGCACAATCTTTTCTTTAAGTGCTTTATGGGCGAGAGATACACGGTGACTGACAGAGAGCAGGCGGGCTTTGGCTATGACCTTGTGAAAAAGACCGACGACGGGTTTTACCTTTATGAGAACAAGTGCGCCCTGCCGATGGCCTACCACACGGGCAGGCTCATGAGCAAAAAGCAGTTTGACTCGCTTAAATATCCCGATACGTTAGAGGCGCTGACAAAGTTCACCATAGTTGACAAGGAGCTGCCCGAGCAGAACTTTACAGGCAGCTTTGAGAAGGTGAATATTGGCGACATTTTTGACATAGAGGATAAGCTTAGCAAGGCCGACAGCCTGACGGTTGACAAGGACGGCGCCAAGAGCTTTGTGCTGGCTGAACGTTATGTGGAGTACAAGCAGCCCCTGCCCGAGAGCGTTAAGGGCAAGATACTGCTGATAAGATTCCACGTAGAAAACCCCAAGGAGGTACACACAGACGGTGCCGATAAAATGGGCGATGTGCTGATCTCTATAAACGGAATAAGGAACAAGCTTACCGACCCCGACTGGAAATACTTCAACAACAATAACGATATGGAGTACGTTTTATCGGACTTTCCTGACGAGCTGGAGATAAGCATAAAGGGCGGGAAGTTTCAGATATCTGCCCTTGAAGTGTATGCCGCCGACCCCGCTGAAATAGAGAGCATAAGTGAGGGCAAGACGCCCTTTGAATTCGATGTGAAAGCGACTAAGGGCGACAGCATAAGCGGAACGGTGACAGCCGAAGAAGACGGCTATCTGACCACAAGCTTTGTTTACCTTGACGGCATGAGCGCCGAGATTGACGGCGAGAGCGTGACCCCCGAAAAGGTCAACACGGCGTTTGTGGGTCTGCCTGTGAAAAAGGGCAGCCACGAGGTAGTTATCAGATACAAAGTCCCGTGGCTTAATGCAGCCTTAGCGGGCAGCGGTGCAGGGCTTGTGATGTTTATAGCACTCATCATAAAAAAAAAAAAAAAAAAGGATAAATAAAAAAGGCCGTGAGCGTAATCAAACACTCACGGTTGTTTTATATGCTCTTGATTATCCACGGGATTAGGTATGAAGCTATGCACATGATAGTTGTTGCAAGCAGCAGCCCGAGGAATATGGGCGGCACGGCTTTTTTAGGCTTGATGTCGAGCAGAACGGCTATCAGCGAGCCAGTCCACGCACCCGTGCCGGGCAGGGGAATGCCGACAAATAGCAGCAGTCCGAGAAATTCATATTTTTGTATCTTGTCTGATTTTTCGAGGGATTTTTTCTCTAACTTTTCAACAAAGCCCTTAAAAAGCTTGGTCTTTTTTAGCCGCTCGAATATCGGCTTTATAAACATCATTATAAATGGAATAGGTATGATGTTGCCGATTATGCATATCGGTATTGCCTTAGTTACGTTCACGCCCAGCAGCGACGCCGCCACAATACCGCCTCGAAGCTCGAGAATAGGCACCATTGAAATGATAAATATTATCACTTCTTTCGGCAGCCCTGCAAGTGTCTCGGTAAAAAAGTTTATTAGTGTATCAGTCATCTGTAGTTGTCCTTTCCTCCTGCTGTGTTTCTTCGGGCGGCGGGGTCTGTTCCTGCGGCTCGTCTTGTATTATTTCTGATGTATCCATAGTCGGGTGTTCATATTTTTCTATAAGTTCTTTGAGCTTGCCAAGATCTCTTTCCTGATATCTTGTCGATAGGGTCATCTCGGCGTCGTTTGCAAGCGCCTTTGCATCGTCAGCCTTGCCTTCTTTGAGCGAGCACAGCGCCATGTAAAGGTCACAGTCACACACGTTTCTGTCGCTGCTGTCGGCAGACCTTGAACGCAGCAGATAAGAACGAGCCTTTCCGTAATTGCCCTTTGCATACTCAAAAACGCCAAGTGTATGAAGCAGCGAAGCCCCCGGTTTTTCAAAGTAAGGTGATGCGTCGGTGCAGACCTTTTCGGCGTTTTTCAAGTCGCCCATAATCAGGTATACATAAAGGTATGCGTTGAAATATTCCTGCTCCAGCCCCGAAGAAAGCTCTCTGAAATCTATCTTGTCAAGTATTTCAAGCGCCTTGTCAAGCTGCTCGTTCTCGGTGTATAGCGCACTAAGTATGAGCATATAGGCGTTCTTCCTTGTGGGGTCAGAGGTGCGGTGAATCTTTGAAAGAAGCATATCCGTGCCCTTTTCGGGGGTATCACTAAGCTCTGCCAGCTTGACTGCCTTGCTTACGGGGTGCCTGTCAAAAATGGTGTAGACAAGCTTTACAGCCGCCACAAGCACAGCGCCCGCCGCCGAGCCGACCTTAAGAACACGCAGGCAGGCCGCAGAATCAGGCTTGGTGCTTGATAACGCCCACACGCCAAGCATCACAAAAAAGCCAAGCACTATGCCCGTGCAGAGGCACACTATTATGTTTTTTAAAACATATAATAACCCTTTCACGCAATCAACTCGCTTTATAATCAACTCACTTATATAGAATATCACAAAACAGAGCAAAAGTCAATGATAAAGAATCATTATTTTGGCTTTTGGAGTATTGACTTTTGGTAAGTGATTTGGTATAATTATTTATGTAATAAATAGGAAGATGCAGGGCAATGCATGGCTCCCTATTATCCGAGTAAAACATATATTTCGAGGTGTGCTATGAAAAAGCTGCTTTTTGTTTTTAACCCTCACGCAGGCAAGGGTATGATAAGGACAAATCTCTGCGACATAATAGATATTTTCACCAAGCACGGCTATGAGGTGACGGCTTACCCCACGCAGGCACCGCTTGACGGGTACAAGAAGATTGTCGATGAAGCGGCGTTTTATGACCTGGTTGTAACATCGGGCGGTGACGGCACGCTTTCTGAGGCGGTAAAGGGGCTTATGCACTACAAGCAGAAGATACCGCTCGGCTATATTCCCGCAGGGTCTACCAATGACTTTGCGGCAAGTATGTCGCTCAGCCGCAAGATGAAAGACGCAGCTCTTGAAATAATGCAGGGCGTGTTCTTTGATTATGATGTTGGTGACTTCAACGGCAACAAATTCGTATATGTGGCGGCGTTCGGTGCGTTTACTGACGTATCATACCAGACACCCCAATGGTCTAAGAATATGTTAGGCCATGCGGCATATCTTTTCGAGTGTGTAAGACGTCTGCCGAAGATCACAGGCTATAAGGTAAGGGTAGAGCACGACGGCGAGGTAATAGAGGGCGAGTTCGTTTACGGCATGGTATCAAACACCATATCTGTCGGCGGCATGAAAAAGCTGATAGCTGACGGCGTGTGCTTTGATGACGGCCTGTTTGAGATAACCCTTATCAAGATGCCAAAAAACCCCATAGAGCTTTCAAATGCGCTGACTGAGGCGGCTTTTGATATATTCAACGAAAAGTGCATAGTCACTTTCAAGACATCAAAGGTCACATTCACATCAGATGATGAGATAGCCTGGACGCTTGACGGCGAGTCGGGCGGGGCGTTTAAGAAAGTCGAGATAAAAAACATCAAGCAGGCGGTGCGCTTCCTTGTAAAGCCCGACTCTAAGACCGCCGAGCAGGATGCACTTTTAGGCAGAACAAAGAACACAGTTGAAGAAAAGCCTGCACTCACTTGGGACACTCTTTTTGAAGACCAGTTAGATATTGATGATTAAGCACAAAGCAGTCCGTAATTATGGACTGCTTTTTCTATGCGAGCTTTTGCAGCTCTATACCCTTGAAATAGAATTTCATTATCTTCTCAAAAGTTTTCTCATTCTTTGCAAGCTCGTTAGCGCCAAACTGACTAAGCCCTACAAGATGTCCGCAGCCGCAGACTGTAAAGGTAAAACTGCCGCTATCATACTCGAAGCGAAAATGCGGGCTTCTGAGGTCAAAGAGCTTCATAAACTCATATCCGCCTATCTGCGTTTTCTTATCACCTATGCCTATACTAAGCACCGTGCCGCCACGTGATGTTTCGCTGATGTCGAGCCACTTGTCGGGGGGCGAGTCAAGCTTTATGTCGGGGTAGGCTTCAAGCAGCTTTTCTTTAAGCTCATCGGCGGTTATTATGTATTTCTTTGAGTAGTCGTCACTTGAGGGGTCGAATTCGCTTTCAACGCTCACAAGATAGGGCAGGTCTATTCCCCAGGCGTTTTCGGCGCTCTCGGTAAAGCCCGATGATATGCCGTGAAAAGCCGAGACTATCGGCTTGCCGTCGTATGTTGCTATAATATCTGCCACCTCGTCAACGCAGGCGGCTATTTTTTTCTTTGCCTTATCGGCATTGTCGCCGTAGAGGCGCTTTATGGCTTCATCGTCAAAATAGGGCTGGTAAACGCTGCTGTCAAGGCTTATGTCGGCGCCGAGGAGTTCCTTGGTAGGCTCGTCCTGTTCTGCCATTCGGCGTGAGAGAATGTAGGTGTGGGCGAGTATCGCCTGGCATTTGAGAGCCTCGTCTTCATACTCATAGGGCATCTGTGCAGCGACTGCGCCTATAAGGTAATCTCTTATGGGTATCTCGCTTATACTGCCGCTTTGTGTGTCAAGTATCTTCACAGTTTCAAGCGGCTGCAAGCTGCTGCTTATGACCGTGCTGCCTATCTTTCGTGGCTTATCGCCTGCAAGCAGCACTATCATAGGTATAAGGGTCAGAAAAAGAATAAAGATTATAACTGCCTGAAAGTATTTTTTCAATATGCTCACTCCTTGTCTTTTTTATATGTTTATGTGAGCACGGGCTGGGTTATTCATTGACAAGACATCGGTTTTTTGTTATAATTGTTACAGGGAGTGTGAGTATAATGGATATTACACCTTACAGAAGACGAGCATATTACTATGAGACGGATAAAATGGGCATAGTTCATCATTCAAACTATGTGCGTATACTCGAGGAATCGAGAGTTGACCTTATGACAAAGGCAGGGCTGCCCTTTACCGAAGTCGAGCAAATGGGGCTTATGATACCTGTGTTGGAGGTCAGTTTGCAGTATAAATTCCCATTAAGGTTTGATGATGAGTTTGAGGTAGTGCCCACGCTTACTGATTTTAACGGCTGCAAGTTCACAGTCAGGTATGAGATTAACAACCTCACCACAGGCAAGCTTGCGCTCACGGCGCAGACAAAGCATTGTTTTACCGATGACAAACTGATGCCTGTGCGCCTTAAGAAGAAATTCCCTGAGGTTTATGAGAAGTTTTCACAATATGTTGAAGAGGAATAATGCACAATTCACAATGCACAATGCACAATTAATGTATCGCCTGCGGCGATAGGATTATTTGATAGATAAGCTAAGAGCAGGGGGCGTTCTTACCCTTTATCTCTTGCATCTGAAATAATGAAAGGAAGAAAAATATGAGCATAATAAGAGATGAATCGCTCTGGGAGAGCGGAAAGAGAAAGATAGACTGGGTGCGCCATAATATGCCGCTGTTAAACGGCCTGGAGGAGCGATTCAGCAAAGAGAAGCCTTTTGAGGGGCTGAGGGTTGCGCTTTCTGTTCACCTTGAAGCCAAGACTGCATACCTTTGCAAGGTGCTTGCAGCAGGCGGGGCGCAGATGTATGTAACAGGCTCAAACCCGCTTTCGACACAGGACGATGTAGCGGCAGCGCTTGTTCACGACGGGCTGAATGTCTTTGCGTGGCACGGCGCTACTGATGAGGAGTATCACAGCCATATTTCCGAGGTAGTAAAGATAGCCCCCAACATAATAATCGACGACGGCGGCGACCTTGTGAACATAATGCACAATGAATATGCTGACCTTATACCGCAGGTGATAGGCGGCTGCGAGGAGACTACCACGGGCATTATACGCCTTATGGCTATGAACAGGGAAAAGGCGCTTAAATTCCCCATGGTGCTTGTAAACAACGCACGCTGCAAGCACCTTTTCGACAACCGCTACGGCACAGGCCAGTCGGTATGGGACGGCATAAACCGCACTACTAACCTCATAGTTGCAGGCAAGAATGTTGTTGTTGCAGGCTACGGCTGGTGCGGCAAGGGCGTTGCTATGCGTGCTAAGGGGCTGGGCGCCCGTGTTATAGTTACCGAGGTTGACCCCGTAAAGGCTGCCGAGGCGGTAATGGACGGCTTTATGGTTATGAAGATGACCGAGGCCGCAAAGGTGGGCGACTTCTTCATAACCGTAACAGGCTGCAAGGACGTTATCTGCAAGGACAGCTTTATGAATATGAAAGACGGTGCGATCCTCTGCAACGCAGGCCACTTTGACTGCGAGGTTGACGTTGCAGGCCTTGAAAAAATGGCAAAGAACAAGTTCCTTGCACGAAACAATATCGACGGCTACACGCTTGATAACGGCAACACCCTCTACGTGATAGGCGAGGGCAGGCTTGTAAACCTTGCCGCAGGCGACGGCCACCCTGCCGAGATAATGGATATGTCGTTTGCGATACAGGCGCTTTCTGCACTCTATCTTGCACAGCACCGTGACGAAAAGCACGAGGCGGGCGATATGGTTATTGGCGTGCCCGAAAGCGTTGACAACGAAGTCGCAAGAGAAAAGCTGCGTCACTGGGGCTTTGAGATAGACACGCTCACAGACGAGCAGGAGAGGTATCTCAACAGCTGGAACGCATAAACAATGCACAGTTCACAATGCACCATGCACAATTAACTCTGAGTCTGACTGTGCAAAAAATCTGATATAAAAGAATAGAACCGCCCCCTGCTTCACATAATAACCATGATGTGAAAACGGGCGGTGAGTTTATGACAAGGGCGAGGATAGAGAGCTTTGCGGTGTTCTTTGCAGGGGCGTTTTGCTACGGGCTTTGCGAGCTTTTTGCAAGGAGCAGAACGCACATCACAATGGGGCTTTTAGGCGGCGTGGCTATGCTGTTTATCCACAGCCTTAATGACAAGCGCAGGCGTGGTATGCTCATTATCACCGCTATGGCGGCAGGGGCGGTCTTTATCACCTGTGTCGAATATATCGCAGGGCTTATACTCAACATATCCTTAGGCCTTGAAATATGGGATTATTCGTCGCTCTCACTCAACTACCGAGGGCAGATATGCGCCGAGTATTCTCTCAAATGGGGGATAATAACCCTTGCGGGAATGTTCTTTGACGAGCTGATGAGAAGTTTTTTGTTTGGCTCAGATGTGTTTTTGATAAACAGGGAAAGACTGCATTTTATCAAAGGCCTTGCCCCCACCCGAAAGGAAGTTTAAAATGACCAAAAAAGAAAAAGCCGTCATAGTATGTGACAGGCTTGAAGAAAGATACCCCGATGCGAGGTGCTCGCTTGTTTATCAAAAGCCCCACGAGCTGATGATAGCAGGGCGGCTGTCGGCTCAATGCACCGATGCGAGGGTAAATATCGTCACTAAAGAGCTTTTTGCAAAATATCAGAGCGTTGAGGATTTTGCATATGCCGATATCAGCGACATTGAGCGTATAATTAAGCCCTGCGGCCTTTACAAGTCAAAGGCGCAGTCGGTAGTGGGTATGTGCAAGGCGCTGCTTGATAATTTCGGCGGCGAGATACCAAAGACGATCGACGAGCTGACAACCTTGCCCGGTATCGGCAGAAAGACCGCAAACCTTATAATGGGCGATGTTCACGGCCTGCCTGCTATAGTTACCGACACGCATTGTATAAGAATATGCGGCCGGCTGGGGCTTTCAAAGTCAAAAGAGCCTGCAAAGGTCGAGCAGGAGTTAAGGCCGATAATACCAAAAGAGCGTTCGTCGGATTTCTGCCACAGGCTGGTAATGTTCGGGCGTGATATATGTAAGGCAAGGGGCGAGAAGTGCGCCGAGTGCGAGATGTGCGACATTTGTACATACTTTAAATCAAAGCAGAAGATACAAAAGCCCTAACAGCAGCTTGAAGTCGCCCCCGTTTTTGTAGATGATATAAACAAGCATCCCTATAAGAGCCTTTTCCTCGTCTATCTTGATATTGCCGAGGTCGAAAAGCTCTTTGGGGGTGCTTTTGTTGTTTGGGTCTGTCGGCGCTGTTTCATCGCTGTGATTGCCCACATAGGCGCTTGCCCGCCTGCTCATTTCTCTTGCACGCTCTATGGCTTCACGCTGCATACGGTTTAAGTTTTCATCATTTGAAAAGTCCAAGTCCGTCACCTCCTAAAAGGCCGCTTTCTTTGAGCGCAGGGTATGCCGCAAGCAGGCGGAAAATATTTATCACTCGGTCTATTTTTACACGCTTTTCCTCGCTTACCATAGGCTTTAGCGCAAGCAGGAGGTTTACGCTGTCATCATTCTTGGTGGCGGCGTTTATCACCGAGCCGAGTTTTAGCATCAGGGCAGGGTCTATGCCGCCCTGATGCGGCGGAGGATTGCCGCCGAGAAGATTTGAGAGCTGTTCAAGCCCGCCGCTTTGCTCGCTGCCCTGCTCGGGCGGCGAGTTGCTGCTGCCCGAGAGCATTTTTGCAAGCTCGCTTATCTGCGACATTGACTGCTCGTCACTCAGCACGTTTTGCAGCAGGCTTTTGATATCCTCCAAGGCTACTTACCCCCGAGTTTTCGGTATATGCTTTTAGCCCCCGGGGCGTTTAAGTATCTTTCGGCCGAGCGGGGGTCTTTCATCGCCTGCCTTAGTATCCTGCCGCTGTCGCCTGCCATGTTGTTTATAGCCCTCTCAAGCGAGCCGTCCTGAATTTGTTGTTCTAACCTTTCGGGGGTGGTGCCAAGCTTCTGCGACGCCATTTTTATCAGCGTTTGCAGGGCTTTTTGGTCAAACTGCTTATCTTGCATGATATCATTCCTTTCGAGATAAATAAATTATTCATAAAGTTTAATGGCATATTATAGTTTATTAATAATTTTATGTTATAATATACATAGATATACTTTGTAAGGGAGGTATTGCTTTGAGAATAATAGTTTTTTCCGACACTCACGGGCATTTTTCTGCAATGCATAAGATATTCAAGCGCAATACCTCTGCCGACTGCTTTATTTTCCTGGGCGACGGGCTTGAAGAGCTTGCAAAGATCAGGCAGCTCTACCCCGAAAAGCAGATATTCTGCGTAAGCGGCAACTGCGACTTTACCGAGGAATACTTAAGCACAGACGTTGCCGTGATAGGCGGCGTGAAGATACTTTTCACCCACGGCCACAGGCATGATGTACGCTTTACTAATGCCAAGATACGCATGAAAGGCAAGGAAATGGGTGCCAAGATAGTTCTCTACGGGCACACCCATTGCCGATACTATGAATACATTGACGGCATACATCTGCTAAACCCCGGAAGTGCCGCACAGCCCCGTGACGGGCTGCCGCCAAGCTATGCCTTTATCGACATAACGCCAAAGGGCATAATGTGCGCCCACGTTGACTTATAATATGCAAGTAAGCTTGAAAGGGTGACTCTGATGAAAGACCCGAACCGTGCAAAGGGGTAAATGAATCTGATAATGTTTGCAGGCTTCCTGCCGTTTGGCATAGGCTCGGCGTTTATGGAGAGCATGATGTGGTTAAGCGTTATCCTTTATATCTTAGGCGGAGTGATACTTACCTTTTCGCTCATCTACGGCATAAAAAACGTCAGGTGCCCCCATTGCGGGCAGATGCAGAGCCTTAAGCTATGGCCTATAACCACCTGCCCCTATTGCAAAAAGCGAGTAGACCGCCCGTTTTAGGAGAAAGAAAATGGAACGACCATATGTTGAAAAAGACAATGAGCACATCTACTACCCCCGCAAGCGAAAGGGGAAGATTTTAGGTGCGCTCATTTTTATATTCTGCCTTGTGCTGCCTGTGTTCGGCGTAACCTTTGGCTCGGTTTTTGAGATAGCTGCTCTGACGGGTGTGGGCGGCTTTTTTATATTTGCAGGCATAGGTGCTGTGATAGCTATATGGCTTTACAGGGTGCTGGATTTTGATATCGAGAGCATAAGCGTTTATCAGACGGCGCTGCGCATTTGCTTTAAAGACGGCAGCGAGCGCTCATACCCATTAGAAAACTATGCGGGCTATACCAGCGAGTATGCGTCAGCAAAGACCACCTACAAGGTGTGTATGCTGTGGTTTTCGGAAGGGTATGAGAAAGTCGGTGTTGAGATAGGCTGCTTAAGCGAGGAACAGCGGCAGTCGCTTGTGGGGGAGATAGACACCTTTGCAAGAATTGCAAGCTGCGACAGGGCAGTCCGCACGCAGGCCGCAAGGCCGCAGCAGCCAAAGCCGGCCGTGTCAGCGCATAACGCCCCACGCACCCATGCGCCCGAATACCAGTACAAAAAAACAGACCCGAGAGCCTACCGTGGATTTATGCAGAATAATGCTGCAAAGATAACCCTCAACGACAGGCTGCACCTTACCAAAATGCTTAAAGAGAGCAGGCTGATAGAGGCGGTAAAGCTTATTCAGAAGATAACAGGGCTTGGCCTTGCCGAGGCGAGAGATTTGGCGGTGGAGCACTCTGACCTGATAATCGTAGGCCGCAGCTTGAAAAGACGGCGGCTGTTCCCTCGGGCGGCGACTATGCGGCGAGAAAGGCTGACAAGGCGGCGTACAGGGAGTATATGAAGACTAAGGCCGAGCTTATCGACTGGCAGAAGCGCTCGCAGGCGAGAACGCTGATAGAGCAGGGCAAAACGATAGAAGCCATAAAGCTTGTGCGGGTCGAGGCGGGGTTGGGGCTTGCCGAGGCAAGAGACTTGGTCTGCGACCACGGCGACTTACTGTAAAAGGAGAAAGATATGACTGACAGATACAAGGATATCAAGGCACGGCTCATTGAACTTGCCGAAAAAGACGATGACATAAGCTGCATAGTCGCTATAGGCTCATCGACAAGAAAGCAGACGGCGGCTGATGAGTATTCTGACCTTGATTTGATAATTGCGACCAAAAATACGGACAGCTGGCTTAGCGGCGAATACCCTGCACTGCTTGGGAATGTAAGCATTGCATTCTCAGAGCCGACCCTCGGCGGCGGCAGGGAATACAGGGCGATATATGACAGCGACCGAGATGTTGATATGATAATATTCACGCCCACGCAGTTTGAGAGCGCCATAAAAGACGGCACAGCAGGCTGGGTTATGAACAGAGGGTATGAGATACTGCTTGACAAGGCGGGGTTTACCGAGGCTCTGAGCCTGCATATCAGCCCCACGGTAAACGCCCCCGCTATGAGCGAGGGTGAATTTAAAAACACGGTTAATGATTTTTATTTTCATTGTATATGGGCGTGCAAGAAGCTTAAGCGGGGAGAGCTATGGAGCGCTAAAATGTGCGTTGACGGTTATCTCAAAGACCGTGTTTTGAAAATGGCCGAGCTTTACTGCTATATCAAAAACAGCGCCGATGTGTGGCACGACGGCAGGTTTTTTGACAGCTGGGCAGAGCCGTGGATAACAGAAAAGCTGCGCTCGTGCTTTGCACATTATGACAAGGGAGACATCGCAGCCGCCCTTGTGAACACCCACAGGCTGTTTTCGACCCTTGCGAGGGAATGTGCGGCTATGAGGGGTTACGACCACCCCGAAGGGGCAGAAAAGTGTGCGGCTGAGTATATTTCGGGGCAAAGGTGACATTATGAAAACGCTTATTCTTAACGGCTCGCCGAGGAAAAACGGCGACACGGCATTTTTGATAGAAACGCTCTGCTCACAGCTTACGGGCGAGGTGAAGGTGATAGACTGCTACAGCGCAAACATATCGCCATGCACCGACTGCCGCAGCTGTCGTGGGCAGCTTGCCTGCTGCATTGATGATGATATGCAAAAGGTCTATTCATACCTTGCCGAGTGCGATAATGTAGTGTTGGCGTCGCCCGTTCACTACGGCGAGATGTCGGCTATGCTCTTAAAGGCGGCAAGCAGGTTTCAAGTTTACAGTTCGGCGCTGATTTTTCGCCACGAGAAGCTGCCCATAAGTGCTAAGCGTGGGGCGGTGATACTCTCGCAGGGCGGCAGCGGCGGCGCTGAGATGGCTTATGATACGGCAAGGCTTGTTTTTCAGAGTCTGGGGATAAAGGATATATTCCCCGCCATATGCAGCAAGGCCACCGACACCATACCCGCAGACCGTGACGAAAAGGCGCAGGCTGATATAATAAGCCTTGCAAACCGGCTTTCGCAGGAATAGTAAAACCCCGCTCTGTCTTAAAGCAGGTGCTGTTATAGAATATATATGACGTTCACTGGGGAAAACCTTTCTGAAGAAAGGTTCTTCCCCAGACCCCTTTCCAAAGACTTTTATCCTGTTTTTGCGTGGGATAGCTCCCCCGTCCCGACATAGCAAAATGCGTGGGACAGCTGAAACTTTAAAAGTCAAGCTATCCCACGCAAAAACAAAAACAG
>CADAGC010000050.1 GCA_902787365.1 uncultured Ruminococcus sp.
GAAGAGATATTTGTAAACATCGCAAACTATGCCTACTCCCCCGAAGTGGGAACTGCAACGGTGTCGGTAGAGCTTACCGATGACGGGGCGCTTTTGCGCATAGTCTTCAAAGACAAGGGCACCCCCTACGACCCCACAGCCAAGGTTGACCCCGACGTCACCCTCTCGGCACAGGACAGGCAGATAGGCGGGCTTGGCATTTTCATGACCAAAAAGAGCATGGACAATGTTTCCTACGAATACAAGGACGGGCAGAATATACTCACTCTCGAAAAGAAGATAATGGGGTAACGACAAAATATGAAAAAACTATTCGGTTTAACTATCGGAGGTTTGCAAAACAAGATAATCAATCTCGTTCTCTTTTTCATGATAGCTATAGTCGTAGCAAGCTCTGTTTTGACTATATTCAAGGCGATAGAGCTTAACAAGACTGTTAAGGACGCAAGAGAACAGCAGACAGCGTCTATCGAGAGCATCTCTAAGCTGACGATGAATACCGTGCTCAATCAAACGGCTTCCTCATCGATAGCACAGCAGGCACAGATCAATGATGCGCTGTTCTCAAACGTCAAGACGGATGTTCTGATACTCCAAGAGCTTGCAGAGAGAACATTTGCCCAGAAAGACGAGCTGGCGGACGCACCCTACAGTCTGCCCGACGCATCGCTTGAAGGGAGCTACTGTGCGCAGGTGCTGACAGAAGAAGGGGTCGATTACAAGTCATCAAAGCTTCTGGGCACGGCTGCCCACATGTCGGATATGATGATATCAATGTGCAAAAACTCCGATTATATGTATAACTGCTACATCGGGCTGTCAGACGGTACCTTTTATATGGTAGACCCCGACCCGCAGACAAAATATGACGAAAACGGCAAGCCAAAGCCGATAGCCGTGCGTCAGAGACCTTGGTACACAAACGCCGCCGAATCAGGGCATCTGAGCTTTTCGGGCGTTATGAGAGACACATACAACAACGCATTCTGCGTCACCTGCTCTGCACCCGTTATCGTAGACGGAACGCTTTACGGTGTTGTGGCGATAGACGTATTCCTCACATCAATGGAGCAGTATGTCGAGCAGTCAAACAGCAGCAGCGGCTTTATGTGCATAATCAACGACAAGGGTCAGGTGATCTTCGCCCCCAAGAACAACGGCGTTTTCTATGCTGACACGGAAGAAAATGCCGAAGATCTGAGAGAATCAAACGACCCCGTGCTGGCAACGTTCATAACACAGGCTCTGAGCGCACGCACCAACATACAGCTAATAGAGATACGTGGCAAGGAGTATTATTTCACAGGCGCACCTATGGAAACGGTAGGCTGGACGGTGATATCGGTAGTGAGCAAGGACGCTGTCGATTCCCCGACCAATTCGATGCTTGACGAATACGAGAAGATAAACGATGAGGCGAGCCAGTCATACAATGACAGCAACAAGCGCATGAACAGGATAACTATCATCTCGATTCTCGTTATAATGATAGTCGGTGCACTTGCGGCAAAATTCACTGCCGGAAGGATAGTAAGACCTATCGAGAGCATGACCGAGGAGATAGATATAGGCGCAAAGACAGGCAAGCTGTTTGAAATGAAGCCTATATACGAAACGAATGACGAGATAGAGGTGCTTGCGCAGTCGTTTGCTGACCTTTCGCAGAAGACAAAGGACTACATAGAGCGCATAACACAGATAACCAAGGAAAAGGAACGCATAGGCACAGAGCTGGAGCTTGCAAGAAAGATACAGTCGGATATGCTTCCTAACCTCTACCCTGCATTCCCCGACAGGGAGGAATTTGACATCTACGCAACCATGCACCCTGCAAAGGAAGTCGGCGGCGACTTCTACGATTTCTTCCTCATTGACGATGACCACTTGGGCATAGTCATGGCAGACGTTTCGGGCAAGGGCATACCTGCGGCGCTGTTTATGATGATGTCGAAGATTCTGATAAACAACTTCGCCATGGCAGGCGGCTCACCTGCAAAGGTGCTTGAACAGACTAACGCAGTCATCTGCCAGAACAACGAAGAGGAGATGTTCGTAACAGTCTGGTTCGGCGTACTTGAGATATCAACAGGCAAGATAACCGCCGCAAACGCAGGGCACGAATACCCCATAGTCAAAAAGCCTGACGGAGAATTTGAGATATTCAAAGACAAGCACGGCTTTGTTATCGGCGGTATGGACGGAATGAAATACAAGGAATACGAATTCACCCTTGAAAAGGGCGGCGTACTCTATCTCTACACAGACGGCATACCCGAGGCGACCGATTCAAACGACGAGCTGTTCGGCACGGGAAGGCTCATTGAGACTATGAACAGTCATTTCAACGGAAAGGTAAATGTAGTTGACCTGCTTGACACCATAAAAAGCTCGGTTGACGAGTTTGTAGGCGACGCAGACCAGTTTGACGACATGACAATGCTGGGGCTGACGCTGAATCCGTAAATTGCAAAGGGCGGCGCCTATAGGCGAAACCCCTCCGCCTGCTTCGCCCAGCACCTCCCCAAAGGGGAGGATTTTAGGGGCTTTCGGTCACCCCAAAGCCCCTTCGGTAACAGCCCCGATTTATCAAAGCAAAATACTAATGACAATACATCTAAATTTTGAAAGGAGTTGTCTTTTATGACAATCAACAAGAAACAGGAAAACGACAAGCTGACACTTCAGATAGAGGGCAGGCTCGACACGCTGACAGCGCCCGAGCTTGAAGAGGTGATAAAAAACGTCGTTGACGGGCAGAGCGAGCTGGAATTTGACTTCAAAAACCTTGAATACATCTCTTCGGCAGGGCTTCGTGTACTGCTTGCAGCACAGAAGATCATGAGCGAGCAGGGCAAAATGTATATCACGGGCGCAAGCGAGGATATACTTGATATATTTGAGATAACGGGCTTTTCAGAGATACTTGAAGTACGGTAAGGGGGCTGTGACATATGAGAACAGATACTTTTACCGTTTACGGCGACCTTAAGGGCAAAGAGCTTGCCTTACAAAACGCCGAGAAGTTCACCGACTACAACGGCATAACAGGCAGGAACGCCATGTACATACGCCTGCTGACAGAAGAAGCCATAGGCATGGTACACGGCATTATGGAGGGCTTTGCAGGCGAGATGTGGCTCGAAAGCGAAAAGGCTGATAACGGCCTGCTCTGCCGCATATGCTTAAAGACAGGAAAAGGCGCTTCCGAGAGCGAGGAGAACAAGCTTCTCTCGGTATCGTCTTCGGGCAAGAACGAGAGTGCAAAGGGCATAATAGGCAAGATAAGAGAGCTTATACGCTTAGGCACACAAAGCTCTGACCTTGCAAGAGAGAGCAGAGAGATAGGCACCCTTGACAACTGGGTGAGCATGGGTCTGCCTCACGGCGAGACAAGGTTTATTGACGACTACTATGTAGGCTACTGGTCGCTGGGCACATACCGTGACAACATAGAAACAGAATCTGCCGACACTCAGAGAGACGCATATGACGAGCTTGAACGCTCGATCATAGCAAAGCTTTCTGACGATGTAAAGGTATGGCTGCGCTCGGATTCTACCGAAGTTGTTATAGAAAAGCTGCTTGCTATGTAACATCACACACAAAAAACTATCCCGATACGGCATTTACTATGCTGTATCGGGATTTCTTTATTCTTCTGTTTTTTCTTCTGTTTCCTGCGTGTCTGATTCTTCCTCCGTCTTTTCCTCCTGTGCGGGGGCGTCGGCGGCTTTATCGGCCTTATGTCTTATATTGTCGATATCTTCGGTAGTGCCGCCGCCTGTATCATCGGGCGCTCTGAACTTGCCCTGCCCGACCAATCGCAGGAATGCATCGACCACGTCCTCGGAGAGCTGTGTGCCTCTAACCTCCTTGATAATAGACACCGCCCTGTCGAAATTCATACGCTTTCTGTAAGGCCTGTCGGAATACATAGCGTCAAAGGTATCAGCCACGGCGATTATCTGGGCAACTCTCGGAATCTCGTTACCCTTAAGACCCTTGGGGTAGCCCTTGCCGTCGGGTCTTTCGTGGTGAGAGCCTGCGCCTATGGCAAGCTCGGGCATGATGCTGATATCCTTAAGGGCATTATAGCCGAGCGCCGAGTGCGCCTTGATCTGCGCAAACTCATTATCTGTAAGCTTGCCCTGCTTATTGAGCACCTCGGGCTTTACGCCTACCTTGCCTATATCGTGCAGAAGTGCTATATTGTAGTATTTCTCGACAGTTTCATCATCAAGACCCATTTCACGGGCAAGCATCACAGTATACTCGGCAACTCTTGTGGAATGGCCATTTGTGTACCTGTCCTTCATATCTATGACCTTTGCGAATGCCTCAACTATCTCACGGATAAGGGTCTTTTGCTCCCGATCCTTCTTCATATAGTACTTTTTGCTGGTGTAGTTGAGAAGCTTTACTATCACAACAATCACAGCTATCACCGCAAAGAAGCAGACCATTTTGAACCAAAGCTTTTCGTAGAAAGTCTTTTCCTTGACTATATGCACGATAAGCTCTTTGGTGCCTGATGCGTTAATATCATCTATATCCATAACAAAGGTATAGCTGCCGCCCTTAAGGTTAGTATAGCTCACGGGGGTAAGCTCTGAGCGCTTTACAGATGAGCTGCCGCTGTCAAAGCCTTCAAGGTGATATGTCACCTGCGGGTTTAGCAGCGAATAGTTGAACACAAAGCTGTATATGGTGAGCTTTTTGGTGTCTGAGGGAATAGTGAAATCGCCGTCTTCATCGGGGTAAACCCTCTCGCCGTCAGCCTCGATATAGGGAACTGAAATCTTGATATCGTCAACGCTGTCAAAGGGCTTTTCGATATTGACCTTTGCAACGCCCGTAGTACCCGATATGAACAGCTCGCCGTTATCTGTAAGCTCGCTGTAGGAGTTAGAGGTGGGTATACAGAAAAGGCCGTTATCCTTGCCGTAGTATATAGGGTCTATATCCTCATTTTTAAGCAGGTCGTCTACGTGTACCACGTATATGCCGTTTGATGAGAGCACCCACATATCTCCCCTGCTGTTTTCATAGAGGTCAAAGTTATTTGAATAGGGGAAGTTCTTGATCGTAGTTATGCTGTAATCAGAGGTCATATAGGCGATTGAGTTGCTTGTGACGATCCAGTAGATATCACGGGACAGATCCTTTTTTATCCTCATTACAACGTCTGACATAAGCCCCGAATCTGTGCCACGGTATGACACGCCACTGCTGCCTATGATATATATGCCGCCGCCGTCTGTGCCGACTATGATATCGCCGTTATCTGCAAGCACAAGGTTTAATATCTCGGTATTGGCAAGGCCGTCTGACTCGTTATAGACCTTGACCACCTTATCGTCTTTGATAACTGCCACGCCGCCCGTGCAGGCCGCATAGAATGTGCCGTCCTTACCCTCGCATACTGTACGAACACGCTCTGAGGGCATACCGTCAGCCATAGTGAACTTAGTAACGTTCTCGCCGTCATACCTAACAAGACAATGCTGGCTGAATGTTGATATCCAAATCCTGTTTTTGCTGTCTTTGACTATAGAGCGTATCTTATGGCCGAGAAGCATAGGGATAAGGTCTTTATCATCAGGGCACGGCTGCCCCGAAGCGGTAACAGAGCTTTTTATCGGAAGCTCGCTCAACGCCTCGCCGCCGCCCAAGACCGTCAGGTTGCCGTCGCTGGTGCCGATAAATAGCTTATCGTTATACACGCAGGTGGTATAGACCACGTTGCTTTCGAGCAAATATTTTTCATAGATATTGGTGAACTGGTTGGGAACTATCTTCATAACGCCCTGCTGCGATGACACGAACCAGAGGTTTTTCTGATAGTCTATCATCATACCCTCGACGGATATATTCATTGGCACGCTTGAAGCCACCGTCATAAACTCGCCGTTTCTAAGATAACCTATGCCGCTGTCGGTGCATATCCATATCATTTCGTCTACCGCTTCGATAGAGTTTACGCCGTCAAGAGGGCTTATCTTATACTGTGCACTCACCTCAAAGCCTGCACCGAAATGACCGTAGTAAACAGTATCTCCCCTATTGCCCACGTAGGCATAGCCGGGGTTTTGGGGGTCGGGCAGAAAGGCTCTTATCTCGCTGATGCCCATTTTCTCGGCGTTATAGAAATCAACGACTGCCCTGTTTTTCATAGTAAACACAGCGCCGTCGATAGTAACGCCGTAGAGTATATCATCAGAGCCGAGCTCAAGGGTGCGTATGTATTCATCATTTATTTGCGGCTGGTCTATGGGGGTGATATTAAGGTCATCATCAGCCGTGACAATGCCGTGGGTGGTGGCTATATAGACAGTACCGCTGCTATCTTCGGTGATAGCACGCACAGAAAGCGAGCGCAGGCCGTCTGCCTTACCGAATATCTTGAACTCGCCCTTATCGAGCACGGCAACGCCGCTGTCGTTAGTGCCTACCCAAAGGCGGTTTTTTGAGTCAACGAACAGGCTTACAACGCTTGCGATACCGGTAGTTGAGTCATAACGCTCAAAGCTGTTGCCGTCATAGCGTATAAGACCCGAATAGGAGCCTATCCATATAAAGCCCTCGTCAGTCTGGGCGATAGCGTTTGCCTCAGATGTGGGCAGGCCGTTGGTATTATCATACATAACGGCGGAGTAGCCGTCGCTCTTGCCTGTAGGGTCAACGGATATACTTGCATCGCTGCTGTCGGCAGCAGCCATATAAACGCCCGGCAGCGCAGTCAGCACCACCGCACAAACGGTGAGCATACATACAAGCAATCTTGATATGCGGCTGTGCGGATATTTTATTTTCATAGCCTCATCCCCAAACATAATAATATACAATTAATTATATTATAACACATTTATAAAAAAATGCAAGCCCTGAAACCGCAAAAGGGGGGATAAAGTATTGACATTTTTCAAATTACGCCCGAAACGGGCGGCGATTTTTGGGATAAGGCTATCGTTACAATCGCAAAGCGTGCGGATAAAAATATAGTTAAATTTGCCTATTTACAATCATAGTGGGCTGTGATATAATATATATACATCGTAATAACAAACCGAAAGGACAGATATAAATGCGCAGAAAACTCACGGCATTAACTACTGCGGCGGCATTGGCGCTCACTCTGAGCAGCACCTTTACTGCGGCGGCTGCCGAAAAACGCTCACAATACTACAACAGCGCCACGCTTTTAGGCCTTGACGAGCACGGGGTGCAGAGGGGCTTTTCAAGCGTTACCGACATAACAGGCATATCGGCGGTGACTTACACTTTCAGGGTAGATGAAAAGACCGCACAAAAAGCCGCAAAGGGCGACATTGACTTTACAGGCACCCTCGGCACAGAGAGTGACACATTCGGGCGTGTGAGCCACGAATGGTCGTTTGCGCCGTATAAGCTTGATGAAAGCGGCGAGGTAGTATATGATGATGACCTTATGCCCGTATCAGACAAAGAGCTGACTATGGAAAAGATAATGGACGGCTACTACTGCATAACCCTTGAAAACCCCACGGGCTTTTTCAAGGACAATGACACCTACGCAAGAGTATGGTTTGACTGTGACAGTGATGACTACAAGATATCGCTCACGGGGGTAGTGCTTTCCTTTGATGACACGAACATTGTAAGAGACCTCTCAAACGCCAGAATAGAGCCTACAGACGCCATATACACAGGCAGCGCCTGCAAGCCCTCGGCAAAGGTAACATACGGCAAGAACACCCTTAAAGAAGGCACAGACTACACCCTCTCATACAAGAACAACACAAACGCAGGCACAGCCACGGTAACAGCCACAGGCAAGGGCAAATACAAGGGCACGGTGAGCGGCAGCTTTACGGTAAAGCCTGCTGCGATAGTTTCGGCGAATGTGGCGTTTACAAAGCTCTCATTCCCCTACACAGGCAGTAAGATAAAGCCTGCACCGACTGTAAAGGTCGGCTCAAAGACCCTCACGGCAGGCACAGACTACTCGGTGACTTATCAGAACAACACCGAGGTAGGCACAGCCACCGTCAAGATAAAGGGCAAGGGCAACTACACCGGGGCGCTGACTAAGACATTTACCATAGTTCCCAAGGCGACGACTATCAGCTCGGTAAGCTCGCCCGAAAGCGGCAAGGCAAAGGTGACCTGGAAAAAGAACACCTCGGGTGAGGGCTATCAGATAGTTTATTCAAAGAACACAGGCTTCTCATCAAGCAACAAGAAGGTAGTGAACAAGAACACCGCCACCTCGGCAACCATTGGCTCGCTCACCAAGGGCAGCGTTTACTACTTCAAGGTAAGGGCTTTCAAGAAGGTTGACGGCAAGTACATCTACGGTGCATTTTCCTCGGTAAAGACTGTAAGAGTAGGAAAATAATGGCTGAAAGGCTATTGTAAAAAGATAAAACAACACATACACATAACAAAAAGCGCTCTTTGCCGATGGCAGAGGGCGTTTTAGCGTATAGAGACGTTTAATAAACTATTTAATTATTTACATATCGTAAATAATTACAAAATATCTTGAAATACTTTAGAAAATATTGTATAATAATATTAAACCGGGTGTGAATTATAAATCAAAGTCACACCACACTACACAAAAAGGAGGGATAAGGAATGGATATTCGCATTTCGCTGACTGCGGTGTTGTTTTGCTTAGTGCTCGCACTATGCGCCTGCTCGGTAATAGGTCAGCGCTCAAAGAAATCCATAGGCAAGCCCGCATCTTTGCTTGACCTTGCACTAATCCCGCCGATAATAGGCAACATACTCATAATCAATTCGGATATAAAGGCTGTATCAGTTGTGGGGTATTTCTTCCACTTCATAGGAATGAACTTAGTGGTGCTGGCGACCATTGGCTTTGCTATGGCATACTGCAAGGGCGCCCGTGGCAAAGACCACACGCACAGCACGCCAAAGGTGGTCTACTTAGCGCTTATTGTCGATTCGGTGCAGCTGCTTATAAACCCGCTGACACACCATGCATTTGACGTTGAGCCTACAATGGTCGGCGGAAAGACATACTATGTACTTATCCCTCACGCAGGGCTTACGATACACAGAATACTCGATTATCTGATACTGTTTTGCATAATACTTATCTTCCTGATAGTTACCATAAAGACGCCAAAGGTCAACAAGGAAAAATATCTTGTGGTGCTGATATCAATGGTATCGCTGACCCTTTGGGAGACTTACTACATCTTCTCACGCACGCCTATCGACCGCTCGATGATAGGCTTTGGCGTAGTGGGCGTTTTGGTATTCTACTTTGCGGTGCTTTACAAGCCGCTTTACTTCTTAAACAAAATGCTGTCAAGCATAGCCGCAGACCTAAGGCAGGCGATATTCGTCTTTGACCCTGACGAGCGGTGCATATGGGCAAACGAGCAGGGCATGAAATTCACCTGCACCGAGGAGACAGAGCTTGAAAGCATAAACGAAAAGCTCAAAGCGATATTCAGCGACATAGACACTATTGAGGACGGCGAATTCAGCAAGACCACAGGCACGGGCGACAACACAAGATACTATCTTCTGCAAAAGCGCACGATGACCGACTCAAAGGAGCGGCTCACCGGCCTGATGATAAGCATATACGACAACACAGCCGAGCAGCAGCGCTTAAAAAGAGAGTTTTACAATTCAACGCACGACAGTCTGACAGGGCTTTACACAAGAGAGTATCTCTACGAGTGCATAAAGACTGCCCTATCGTCGGACAACAAGCTGCATTATCTGATAATATTTGTTGATGTAAAGAATTTCAAGATAGTAAACGACATATTCTCGAATGAATTCGGCGACATGGCGCTTAAGCAGATAGCCCAGTACATAGTCAAGAACTCGACCGAGCGCTGCATTTACGGCAGGCTTGCGGGCGACACATTCGGCATACTCGCACCGAAGGGCGACTTCAAGAAGCACCTTATCGAGCGTGACGTAAGCGGCTTTACCGTAACAGACGGCACGGTAGAGCATCATCTGCTTATACATTTAGGCGTATGCGAGGTAACAGACCGTGACACCGACGTATCGGTGCTTTTTGACAGGGCGCACCTTGCAATATCAGCCATAAACGATGACTACAACACCCACATAGCCTACTATGACAACAATCTGCGTGAAAAGGTTCTGCAAGAGCAAAAGATAACCGCAGGGCTTAAAAATGCGATAGCACAGATGCATCTGCGGCCGTTTTTACAGCCGATAGCTGACAAGGACGGCAAGATCGTCGGCGCAGAGGCGCTTGCAAGGTGGGTACACCCCGAGCAGGGGCTGCTGCCGCCCGCATCGTTCATACCTATTCTTGAAAAGAACGGGCAGATAGTAGAAGTTGACAAGCATATGTGGCGCTGCGCCTGCGAGACGCTCACCCGCTGGGACAATGATCTGTTCATCTCGGTGAACATCTCGCCCAAGGATTTCTACTTTACAGACGTTGTGGCAGACATCAAGGCGCTTGTGAGCGAATACGGCATACCGCCCGAAAGGCTGAGGATAGAGATAACCGAGACTGTTATGATGAACAGCGCAGACGAGCGTATGGCAAACCTCGCAGAGCTTCGTGAGGCAGGCTTCATCATTGAGATGGACGATTTCGGCAGCGGATATTCTTCGCTCAATATGCTAAAGGAAATGCCTGTTGATGTACTCAAAATTGATATGCGCTTCCTTTCAAGCACCAATGACAAGGAACGTGCAAAGACGATAGTCAAAAACATCATTCGTCTATCGGAAGAGCTTGGCATAGAGTCGCTCACCGAGGGCGTTGAGACACAGCACCAGTTTGAGCAGCTTGCCCTTATGGGGTGCAGCCTGTTCCAGGGGTATTACTTTGCCAAGCCCATGCCCACAGAGGAGTTTGAGAGCTTTGCGGGGATAGAGAAAAACTGACCGACTAAAAACGCAGAGGACAACCGAATACTACAAAAAGGACGGGCACAGCTACATAGCTGAAATGGTGCCGATAGGTTTACACGACTGGTATTTTGTGACCATTCTGCCCGAAACGGTAGTAACAGAGCAGACCACACAGATAACCATATACGTTTCATTCGTTATAGCGGCGGTTGCTGTGGTATTTCTTATAATACTTTTGCACATACACTCGCTTTTGATGAACACCGACCGCTTCATCGACTAGGCAACCACAGACTCACTGACGGGGATACTCAACAAGGGCACATTCCGTGCAGGCTGCTGTGATGCTATGGACAGGTACAAGGACGGCACATTTGACGCACAGGAAAACCCGATACCCGTTATCTACAACAACGTCCTTTACGAAGTGCAGACGTACTTGAGCATAACAAACCACAGCTACGACACGATGCCCCTCACCATAAGGCAGGATATATGGGACAGCTTAAAGCCCGAATATCAGACGATAATCGCTGATGCCGCAGAGCAGGCACAGTCGGTTGACAGAGGGCTTGTTAAGCAGCAGACGGATGACTGCGTTTCACAGCTTGAAGAAAAGGGCATGGTGATAAACCGCCCCGACCTTGCACCGTTCCGTGAAGCGACTAAGGGCGTTATGGAGATGTTCCGCACGATATACGGTGAGGAACTTATAGCATACGTTCAGCAGAGTCAGAAATAATAACAATAGCAAGAGGTATCGCTCACAAACTGCGGGCGATACCTCTGTTTCGTCTTATTATTAATCTGCGCTGACGGCACTATTGCATTAGCCACCAGGTACACACCATAGTCAGCGCCCAGCCGACAACAAGCAGAACTGCGTGCTTTTTCTCGGAGTGGACGGCGATATATTCCCTGATAAGGGCGCTCGGCCAGTAGTAAAACGCTGTATGGCCGCCTATGCCCGTGCATTTTATACCGAGCCGCCTGCAATAGCGCAGAGCACGGTAAACGTGGTAGTTACTGCTGACTATCGCAATACGCTTTTCGCCCTCACGGGCATCTATTATAGCCTTGGAGTTGGTAAGGTTCTCGTTGGTGGTGGTGGACTTATCTTCTTTTATGATATCCTCCTCGGGAATGCCTTTTTTTATAAGATAGCGCCGCATAGCCTCTGCCTCGGGGATACTCTCATCAGCCCCCTGACCGCCCGAGGGTATGAGCTTTGGGCGTGTGCCGAGTTTATTATAGACCTCAATCGCCTTATCAACACGGTCACGCAACAGCTTTGAAAGCTTCTCGCCGTCGATAAGCCCTGCGCCGAGGATTATGATATAGTCAAAGCTCTTGCGCCAGGGTATTTTCTGCAAAAGTTCAATATACAAAGTGAATATCAGCACCGACATTGAGATATAGATGATAGATGCGCAAAACAGCATCACCAGCATAAAGGTCAGCGAGTGTGTCACCTCATGGTATTCGTCGGGGTCATAGATAAACTCTGTGCGGCCTATATTGACTATCATTGTCACCTCGCCCACAAGTATCACAAGCCCCAAAACCAGCGAGAGCAGGTGGGCTATATGCCGTCCCTCACGCTTTATCGTGAATATGCCGTTTATGATAAGGCAAAAGGGCGTTGTGAGCAGCGAGAAGATGATGAAATACAGAGTTATGACCGCAACTCTGTAGGCATACTCGCCAGACAGGCTTATGATAAACGGAAAAAGCGAGCAGATAGCAAAAAACAAAAGCAGGCAGTTTCGGTATCTGCTTCTGTCTCTCTTAAATGAAAAGAGGAACACCGCCCAGCACACAAGCGAAAATATGCCCGTGACAACGGCAATACGCATTTATCATCACCCTCATCTCTATGTCAGAATTTGTCTTAATCTATTATAGCATATGAGGAAAGATTTGTAAAGGCGGGGGCAAATTACTATTTACCGTGATGTTTTTCAAAAAAACAAAAATTCCTGCTCCCAAACCCTCAGGTTGGGGGTATTACTTATGGAAGCCGCTGATAAGGCGGCAAACGAAAGAAAGTACATTAAATAATCAGGAGGAATAAGTTATGTTTTCATTTGATAAGCTCAGAGACTTTACACCCGAACAGGTTGCTGAGAACGAGGCAATATTCAAGGACGAGGCACGCTTTAACGAACTCAACTAGGAGGGCAAGCGTGGCGCTATGCAGCAGTATCTGTTTTTCCAGGCCTGCAAGAAGAGCGAGGCTCTCGGCGAGACAGTTGACACATCCAAGAAGTGGAGAATATTCTCGACAATAAAGAAAAGCTTTCTGCTCACCAGAACTATAGACACAATGGTTGACGAAAAAGCAGGCAACTTCTCGGCAGAGGACTGCTTAAAGGAACTCAACGGCAACTTCCTGCCCGACTATGCATACGGCAAGGAGGTCGGCGACACATTCACATATCGTCATTCAAAGGGCTTTAACGCATACTCTGACTCTGTTATGAAAGGCAGCACAGAGCAGTTCTACAAGGACTGGGACGCAAAGACAGCAGAGATAAAGGCAGACCAGGAGCGCCTTGAAAGGCAGTACCGTGAGGCTGAGGAGCGCCGCCTTGCAGAGCAGGCAGCAAAAGAAGCAGCACCGAAAGAAGAGCCTGTTGTAGAGGAAGAGCCTGTAGTTAATAACGAGGAGAAGACCGAAGACGAGGTACGGGCAGAGCAGGAGCAGCCTGTAAATGAAGTTCAGGACATTCCCGACGTTCCCTTTGAAGATATAAACGCCATTGATGATGAGGCTATCAGAGTACAGCAGCACTTAGACGACCTCATTGATGCACACATTCAGGAAAGAAAGTATGAGAATGCAAAGATTGAAACAGCCGAGGCTAATGTTTTCTTTGCAGAGAAGTTTGCTTCCGAGATAGCTGAAAATCTCCAGGAAGTAGAGAACAAGCACAACGAGTTCCTCTCTGACATGGAGGTAACAAAGCAGAAGCGTGAGGAGCTCTTTAACGACATAAACGAAATGGAAAACACTTTCCTCGATGATAACAAGTATTCACAGCTCGAGAACTGGCAGAAGCGCAACCTTATGCAGAACTACCTCAAGCAGACTGCGCACGCTGACCCCACATACTACGAAGCATACGGCAGCGACAAGGCTCAGATGGATATAACTGACCTCGGACGCTTAGGCAGCACACAGTTTCGTAACAACATCTACACACGCATGATAGATGAAGGCGCAGCAGGCCCTCAGGTGCTTGATATGCTCAACTCTAACTATGTTCAGAAGCAGGCTTACGCAGGCTTCAAGTACTTCGGCAAGGACAAGAAGCCCACACCCGAGGACGAAAAGGAATGGCAGGAAAAGCTTAAGACAGCAGGCACGGACAAGTACAAGTTCACAGTTGATCTGACAGGCAAGCGTCTTGAGCGTGACCAGTTACAGCAGAAGTACATCGACAAAGAGACTGATGACATAAATGCAGAAGCCAAGAAGTACAAGGAAGACCTTACCCGTGAGGGCGCAGGCCGTCTTGAAGAAGTAAACAAGGCAAAGCAGGAGCTTGAAAACTACAAGCAGGAAATGGCCAAGAGAAGAGCTGACCGTGAAAAGGATATGCTTGCAGAGGGCATAACTCAGGAAGCTATAGATGCTGCAAACAAGAAGTACATCGTAGAATACAGCGAGTACATGAAGAACTTCAGCACCTTTACAGAGGAGAAGCTCAACCAGTTCAAGGCAAGGAATCAGGATCTTGACGAGCGTGTTGAGTGCATACACAACCCGCCTGTTACAAATCTTCTTTTCGGCGATGTTATATACAGCAGCAAGGGCACTCTTAAGAGCGACTCGGCAGAGAAGATAGAGATAGTTACAAACAAGCTCAGCTATGCTGCACTTGACAAGCCCGAGAAGACCGAGGAAGAGCCCGTCAAGGAAGACGTCAAGGCAGAAGAGCCTGTTAAGGAAGAAGTCAAGGAAGAAGCCCCCGAGAACAAGACTATCGAGCAGCAGCGTGACAAGAACTACCGCATCGTATTAGAGGATATGGCTAAGAAGTTCGGCGTTGAGCTGAGCGCTCAGCAGCAGGAAGCTATCAAGAAGGTAGAAGAGAAAGAGCAGAAGCTCATTGAGATAACAAAGCCCACGATAAAGGCTAAATCCATAGTCAGGGAAGAGCCTAAGAAGGCTGATGATGAGTCGTTAGGCATCAACATCGACGACAGCGAGATAGCCCGTGAGAAGACAATCAAGGAAATACAGAACGACAAGGCTTCCATATCAATAGGCGTGCTTCTCAACAGCACAAATGCCGTATTAAAGAACGCAAACGATGCCAAGAAGGGCGTTTGGTTCGGCAGCGGCAGATACAACAAGGCTACAAGCAGCTTAGGCAAGCTTGCAATAGCGCTTTCGACATTACAGGACGTTGAAAACAACGTTTATGCAACACCTGATGCCAAGTCAAAGGCTCTCAAGGCTGTAAAGCAGGAGACCGAAAAGCTCAAAGAAAGAATAGAGCTTTACAAGCAGCGCAAGATCAAGGACGGCAACCTCACAGCAGACGGCAAGCACACCGACAAGCTGCTAACACACGACAAGACCTTAAAGCGTGTAAACGCTATGGAGTGGGCTTATGATCTGGCTAAGGAAATTGACAGCTTTGTTGCAGTAAGAGACAAGGAATTGAACTCGGTAAGCAGGGATCTTTTAAACAAGGCAAAGCATACAGAATATGCTACACCCACACTCGGCACTGACGAATATGAGAGAAAGGTCGGCTTATCAGACAATTTCAAATTCAATAGGCATATAGGCAACGAGGCAAACAAGGCACGCCGTGAAGTGGTTGAAAAGATCGACGACGGTGTAAACCTTTCAAGCCCCAAGAACATCAAGATCAAGAGACGTGCAGTTGCCAAGATAATGATAAACGAGGTAATGTGCAACGAGATGTTCAGAGAAAAAAAATATAACCTCATAAGCGATATAATGCACCTCCTCCCCGAGATGAAGGATGTCAAAACTCCCAAATACAACAAAACAGTCGAGACTATGTACTACGACCCTGCATTCAGAGCTACTGTTGACAGAATGACCGACAACGAGCTGTTAGCATTCATGGCAGAGCCCACCCAGCTCACCAATAAGTACATGAACGACCCGACAAGACACAAGAAGCACTCTGAGATCGAGAACATCAAGAAGAATGAGTCAGAGCTTGCAAAGCAGAACACAGCCGGCAAGACTATTGCAAAGACTACAAAGGTAGTAAACAAGACTATCGGCAAGTAATCTATACGTCATAACAATTTCTTATTCCCCCTTTTATATCAACGCAGCCGCACAGGGTAAGGCCTGTGCGGCTGTTGTTGTGCTCGGTGCTCGGCCGCTTGGGCTGCAATACGATCTATCATAATACAAAGACCCGACACCGTTTATTGCGATGTCGGGTTTGGTATTTCGTTATTGCATTACGTGGGTATTCTGCGCTTGCAGGTTGTTGGTGAGCGTTCTTTGAGCAGGGCGCTGCCGTCTTTAGTCATTGTTGTCAGCTTCTCAAAGAGCTTTTCTATCTTTGCGTTGCTCCTAAGCTCATGGAACATGGTCTTCTTGTTCTCATCAGTACATTCGGGCTGCTACCTGCCTTTTAAATAGAGATAATCGAGCATAAGCCCCGTTTTCTCCTTGGGGGCATTTTAGCTAATGCCGCCTTATCGGCAAACACGTCCTCTATTCTTGTGATTTCCTCCTGCCCAAACCCGTCAAGCTGTTCAAACTGTCTCATTAGTGCGTTCCTCCGCTCTTAAAAAAGCCATATCATCTTTATCCAAAACAAAATGATACGGCTTTTTTTACTATCAGGTTTTTCTTTTTATATCGTCGGGCAGCTGCTTTTCAAAGCGTGAGACCGCCCTCATCACAGCCACAAATGCTATGGGCGACCTACCGCAATAGGTGTGAAGCTTGAAGCCCTCACCCTCGGGG
>CADAGC010000051.1 GCA_902787365.1 uncultured Ruminococcus sp.
AGCCTTAAGGGGCTGTATGAGTCCAGCCTTAAGGGGCTGTATGAGTCCAGCCTTAAGGGGCTGTACTCTATATTATATCACCTTTTCCCGATTTTGTCAAGGGGTTTTGGAGATATTTTTTACTGTCTTTTGAGATTTTTTACTCTCTCGTTCGACAGCTTTATTATTATACTCCTTTTAGGGACAAAAGTAAATAGATATACATTTAACACTTTATGAAGTTTCCGTTAACTTAAACGCACTTGTCAAAAAGTGACAAATTCATCACTTATCTCCTTGTGCAACACTCCAAAAGTGATTAATATATCACATTTTCTCTTGACTTTTGCCGTTATATGTGATATTATTGTCACATAAGGTGAGAAATAAATCACATATTCCCACTCACTATTATATATAAAGGAGAATACAATATGGAAACCACAAAAATAACCCAGCTTACCAAAGCAGCAAAAGACAAATCCCTCAGCCGCAGCGAGCGCAAGGAGGCCGCCAAGCAGCTTGCGTGGGAGAAATACCGAGCCGACAAGCGCCCGCCCATGTCATTCAAAAAATCCACATTATACAACGGCATACTCTCGCTGACCGTTGCGCTGATGTTTGCGTATATGGGGCTTGCCGAGCAGTTTGATTTCAAGCAAAGCGGCATAAACCTCACGATATTCCCGTTTTTCCTTGCAGCCGAGATAGCCGCACTCGCCTTTTCGGTGAGGCAGACAACCAAATACAAGGCCGAGCCTGCCGATGATCTCGCCACCGCAAACATGAATTATGCAGGCGTGATCTCATACGCCGCCTTGATAATAATTGGTGCAGTCGGTCTGCTTATAATGAACGCCGTACACAACAGCGAAAGATTCAGCATGAGTTACAGCGCCCTGCTGTTTTTATTCGCAAGCTTTTCAAGCCTGCAATCGAGCTTGCAGAAATTCATCTTCCTCTATATCGAAAGAGGCAGCGACGTTGACGCCGAGGAGGACGAATAATGGCCGAGCTTGTTACAAAACTTAAAGAATACCGTGCCAGAACAGGTATGAAGCAGGGCGACCTCGCCGAGCTTGTGGGCGTGCGGCGTGAAACGATAATCCGCCTTGAAAAAGGCCTCTATAACCCCTCGCTAAAGCTTGCTATGGATATAGCAAAGGTCTTCGGCACGACTGTTGAGGAGCTGTTTAGTTTTGAGTAGGAGTGACACTTGCAATCTTTGCTAATATTTCGTATAATTATTATGGCCTAATACTTTATTATTAAGGAGGAAGAAAAATGCTTCATCAGAAATTATGGTATATCAACGACGGCAAAGAGGTAACCAATAAGGTCATAGATGAAAAGAAGCTTGAAAAGCTTTTTATCAAAAACCCCGATATTCTTGACCCAAACTGGCTCGTTATCGGCGAACAGGTTTATACTGAGGCTAAAAAGTTCATAGATCTGCTTTGTATGGAGCCTGACGGCGATTTAGTAGTTGTTGAATTAAAAAAGGATATGACGCCACGTGAAGTCACAGCACAAGCTATTGATTATGCGGCAAGTGTATCTAAATACACATACGAAAAAATAGTCGAGGTTTATAACATATACGCATCCAAGCACCCCGACATTCCCCAAACGCTTGAACAAGCATATCAAAAAAGATTCAATAATCAGTTCACTCTTGACAATGATACCATTAATCAAAATGTCAAAATGGTTATTGTAGCATCTAAAATGGATTCAAGCACAGAAAGAATCATCAACTATCTTCGTGACGAGTATAATGTATTGATAAACATACTATTTTTCAATGTATATGATTGCAATGGTCAGCAAATGCTTGGCAGAACATGGTTTGGTGATGATGTTGAGGACAGAGAATTAAACAGCAACGACCCCAAGATTTGGAACGGTTATGTTTATGCCGCTTATGGAAGTGGCGATAACACAAGAACTTGGAATGACGCAAGAAAATACGGCTTCATATCCGCCGGCGGCGGCTCTTGGTATTCTAACTCATTGAAAAAGTTGAAAATCAACGATAAACTCTTTGTCTACATTCCCAAAAAAGGTTACGTTGGATACGGAATAGTTACTGACACCGCAAAGCAGGCAAAAGACATCATTTTTGATATTAATGGCGAAAGCATTGATTTTTCAAGCTTTGCTAACTGTAATAACTATTTGTACTCATCAGACGACCCCGACCTTGCAGAATACGTTGTAAAAGTTAAATGGATAAATACTGTTGATGAAGACAACGCTATCAAAGAGCCGGGGTTTTTCGCAAATCAGCAAAGCGCTTGTAAGCCGACCACTCCGTTATGGAGCAGCACAGTTAACAGACTGAAACAGATTTGGAAAATCCAAGAATAATACACACTATAATTTAAAGCCGCCGAGCACCCCGCCCGACGGCTTTTATCAGTTAAGCACCGCTATACCGATATTCAGATAGCACGCAAACATACACCAAAACAGATATAATAGATTCATGATCCCTGCAAGCTTTCTCTTTCTGTAAAAATCAAGCACCATCAGCCCGACAACGATAGTCAGCGCCACGAGGGTGACAGCCGCAATCCACAGAAAATGCAGCCTGAAAAATATAATGCTCCACCCGAAATTGAGTATGAGCTGTAATGCGAATAACTTTATGCTCGTTTCATCGTTGCTGCCCGATACTCTGAATATGAGATAAGCCGACGCCCCAAGCAGGCCGTAAATAATCGCCCACATCACGGGAAACAGCCACCCGGGCGGTGCAAGCGGCGGTGAGGTCAGCGTATCGTAAAAGCCGCCGAAGTTCCCGCCGATGAGCGCACTCACAGCCCCAAAAAGCTCCGCCCCTACTATCCAGATCAAAAGCTCTGTTTTGCTTATTTTCTCTCGCATACATATACCCCCATAGGTCGTTTTAGTATAGTATATGCGGTTTGTTTTGCATTATTCCAAAAATAAAGCCCCTCAACTTTCGTTAAGGGGTTTACTTTGGAGGCGCCGACCGGATTTGAACCGGTGATCAAGGTGTTGCAGACCTATGCCTTACCACTTGGCTACAGCGCCTAAAATATGGAGCGGATTACGAGGCTCGAACTCGCTACCTCCACCTTGGCAAGGTGGCGCTCTACCAGATGAGCTAAATCCGCTTTTGTAAAATATAAATGGCGACCGGAATGGGGCTCGAACCCACGACCTCCAGCGTGACAGGCTGGCGTTCTAACCAACTGAACTACCCGGCCATTTGGTGGAAACTATAGGGCTCGAACCTATGACCCTCTGCTTGTAAGGCAGATGCTCTCCCAGCTGAGCTAAGCTTCCACATTGTCGCTCTCTTCAAGCGACTTAATTATTATACACTATATTTTTCGATTTGTCAAGGGGTTTTTGAAAAAAAACTTTCAGATTTTTTAAAAAACAAAATCATACGCTTTCCTGTGGGCGATCTTTCACTATATCCCGCAGAAAAAACGCCTTGATCTTTCATTACTTTCTTATAAGTGCTTCTATCTCTTTGCTTGTGAACCTATAAGCCTTGTCGCAGAAATGGCACTTGACCTCAGTTATCTCGTCCTTAGCCATTTCACGAAGGTCCGCCTCACCTATCGACTGTAAAGCACGGGATACCCTATCCCTTGAGCAGTCGCACTTGTAGTTTACCTCAAAGTCATCAAGTATGTTCGGCTCCAAGCCCTCAAGGGTCTTCATAGCTATCTCGTCAACGGTCATTCCCTGCGAGTAAAGCTGTGTTACCGACTGCAAACCCTTGATGTTTTGCTCTATCACATCAATAGCACTTTCGGGCGCAAAGGGAAGAAGCTGTATAAGATAGCCGCCTGCATTTGCAACGCTCAAATCGGGGTTTACAAGCACGCCTAAAGCACACACGCTGGGTATCTGCTCGGATATTGCAAGGTAGCTTGTTATGTCCTCGGCTATCTCGCCCGAAACTATCGGCACCTGCCCCGAATAAGGCTCCTTAAGGCCTAAGTCCTTGACTACCGAGAGTGTGCCGTTTCTGCCGACTGCTCCCCTTACGTCAAGCTTGCCGTATGCATTGAGCGGAAGCTCGACTATCGGGTTTTGCACATAGCTCTTGACGTTGCCGAAGCTGTCAGCAACAGCTATCAAAGCGCCCGCAGGGCCGTCGCCGTTCATTCTCACGGTAACGGTGTCGTCCTTGCCCTTTAAGCCGAAGCCCATAAGCGAAGCCCCCAAAGAAAGCCTGCCAAGCGCCGCCGTAACCACCGCCGAGGTCTTATGAATGCGCTCAATCTCGCCGACTATGTCCTTGCCGTCAATGGCCGAGCATACGACTGATGCGTCTTTGCTTATTACTCTTACTATCCTGCCCATTTATCTCATTCCTTTGTTTGTTTTATCTATCCAGTTTATTATAACGTCATACAGCTCATCATACGATGCGGCTGTGTAGTCTGTGTCATATTCCTCTTTCGCCGCCTTTATATCCCCCTCGGGAAATACATAACAGCTTGTCAGAGATGCATTTTTCGCCCCCTGCATATCAGATGTCAGCGAGTCACCTATCACAAGATAACTCTCCCTCGGCTCGCCTATGTCATTTATCACATAATCAAAGAACTCCCTCGCAGGCTTTGAAAAGCCCACCGCTTCGCTTACATACACTTTTTTTATATGCTCGCCTAAGCCCGTCGAGTTTATCCGCCCCAAGGCATTTCTTGTAACGCCGTTTGTTATGATGTATATTCTGGCGTCGGGGATATTTACTTCTATCTTTTCAAGCAATTCAATCGCACCGTCAAGCAGCACGCCGTTATGCGACATAAAGTCGATAAAATCGTCATTTATCACCATTAGCTCACTCTGCGAAAACTCCTTGCCAAGCTCGCCAAACAGCCTTGCAAATCTCTGCTCAAAAAGCTGCGGCTTTGTTATAAGCCCCTTTTCGTGATCCAGCCAGAGGCTCTTGTTTATGCCCTTGAAGCGCTCGAAGCTTGCCTGCGAAAAGGCAAGCCCCTTTTGTTCCATAACAAATTCAAGCGCCAGCCGTTCGGAAGCATGAAAGTCAAGCAGCGTCTGGTCAAGGTCAAACAGTAAATTGCGGTGCATTGATACGCTCTCCCTCACTCTGCGCTGCCGTTAATCTTTTTGCAGACGTAAACTATACGCTGTGTAGTGTCTGTAGGCTTTTTGTCGGTATAGTCATCAAATCTGTCAAGTATCTCAAAGCCCGCCTGCGCAAGCGCCCCCTCAATAGTCTGCGAGTCAAAGGCAATCTCGCTAAAGCTTTCAGCGTAGCGCTCGTACTTGCCGTCTTCCTGCTCCTCAAAAAAATCAAGGAGGATATTCACCGAGCCGTCGGCTTCGTTATATTCATTCTGCCATACGCAGTAAAGCCCCTCGGTATCAATGACAAAGGCGTTGCTGCCCAACACCTCTTTATGCTTGTAGGGTGTGTTGACATCGAATATAAACATTCCGTCAGGAAACGCAAAAAGCGACACCCGCTCGAATGCCGTCTTTATCTCATCAAGCGAGGAGAGGTGATTTATGCTGTCGAGCGTACACACCGTCACATCAATAGTGCCGAACATATCAAGCTCGGTCATGCTTTGGTTAAGATACTGTATCGGCAGCTCGCTGTCATATTTCTTATCAAGGGCGCAGGAAAGCATTTCGTTAGACGAATCCGTTCCGATGACGTCATAGCCCATTTTTGCAAAACACTCGGCAAGCGTGCCCGTGCCGCAGGCCATATCGAGCAGTATGCCCTTTCTGCCGCCGAAGCGTGAAACCTGAGCATCAATAAATCTCGCTATCCCCTCATAATCGACATCGCTTTGAAGCTTGTCATAGAAGTAAGCGAACTGCGAGTAGGCCATTACTTTTTGCCCTTCCTGCCCTTAAGGCGCTCAAAGGCTATGCTGTAGCCGCCTGCCCCGTCATAGGAAAGCGAGCGGTTAACTCTGCTGATAGTTGCGGTAGATGCGCCCGTTGCGCCCACAATATCGCTGTAGACGTGGTTTTCGGTGAGCATCTGTGCCACCTTGAAGCGCTGTGAGAGCGCCTTAAGTTCAGGCACGGTGCAAAGGTCTTTGAAAAACAGCCTGCACTCCTCGACCGTTTCAAGTGTGAGTATAGCCTCATACAGCTCGTCAAGATTATTTATTTCCAGCTTTTCTCTCATAATAGAAATCCCCTTACTTTCAAACTGTAAAGTGTAAAAATACTACATACATATTTTAACACATTAGTTTATGAAAGTAAAGGGGTTTTTGAAAATTTTCTCTAATCTGTCACAGTTGCCTGCTCAAATCATCGCTTTCCACTCATCATACAGCCCGGACACAGCCGAAGTCATAAGGATAGTCACAGCCGTTGACATATCAAGAATGGCATGGCTTATCATTATCGGCAGCGGGTCACGCTTCTTTTTAAAATACACGCAGAATATCACCACCAGCGGCAGGAACGATATAAAGCGATAGACCATATACTTAACATCAAAAAACGTAGGTATAAAGCAGTGCTGCAAGGTGTAGAAAAACGCAGGAATAATTATCGCCGCATACTTGTTCTTTATCTGCCCTACCCCGCAGCCGAGGTAAAGCCCGTCCTCAGCAAAGGGCACGGTCAGCGGCAAGAGCAGCAGATTAGCTGATGCAAGGGGTACAGCTATCGGTGCTGATAGTTTAAGAGATACCTCGGGCATTACCGAGCCGTAGCAGATAAACCCTGCACCGTACATTCCCCACATTCCAACCATAGCAAAGCCGAGGGTGAGCAGCACGGTCTTTTTGACGGAGCGGCCGCCCTTTTTAAGCCCCGTAAGCTCAAAATAGCCCATATCAGCCCTTTTTAGCGCCAGCAGAATAACAAATATAGTCAGTATGTTGACCGCAGTCGCTACAATGCTCCACCAGCTTGCGGTGTCGCTCACTTCCCTGCCGGTTATCGCAGCACCCGCCACAAAAACAAGCAGGAATATGATACACCGCATCGGCAGCAGGTATTTCAAAAAGGCTGACTTGTTGTTTTCACTCATAGGTTCTCCTTATCCGTCGTTGCCGTCGCTGCGGCCTGCTATCATTCTCTGCTCGTAATCATCGTGGGGCATGGGCTTTGCAAAGTAATAGCCCTGTATCATATCGCACCCCTGCGATGCGAGAAACTCGACCTGCTCCTTAACCTCGACGCCCTCTGCGACGGTGCGCATATTAAGGCTCTTTGCAAGCTTGATAGCCTCGCTTACAACTACCTCGCCACGTTCTGTGTCGGCAGCCTCGCCACGGAAGAACTCCGCATCGAGCTTAAGCACATCAAGCGGCATATCCTTCAGCGAATTGAGCGACGAATAGCCCGAGCCGAAGTCGTCCATAGACACGGCAAAGCCGTATTCCTTAAGCTTTGTGATAGTGTTTATCATAGCGTTCTTGTCATCAAAGAATGCGCTCTCGGTAAGCTCTATCTCGATAAGATTATGCGGCGCACCCTCTGCATCAACTATATCTCTTATCTGCTCGGCAAGGTCGTCCTCGATAAAGTGCGCCCTTGATACATTTACAGACACAGGCACACACTTAAGCCCTGCATCGAGCCAGCGCTTCTGGTCACGAGCAACGTGGGCTATCATGTAGTGGTCTATCTCGGTGACAAAGCCGTTAGTCTCAAATATAGGTATGAACTTATAAGGCGGCAGGAAACCGTATTCGGGCGACTGCCATCTTATAAGCGCCTCGGCACCCCTCAGCTCGTGAGTGCGTGGGTCATACTTGGGCTGATAGTATACCAAGTATTCCTCGTTGTCAAGCGCTTTTTGCTGGAGCTGCGAAACTGTGTTTATCCAGCGCTGGTCTTCAACGAGCTTGTCATCATAGAGTGCATAGCCCGAGCTTTCCTTGCCCGTGAGGGTAGCACAGGCAGCGCAGGCGTTGTTGAAATCATTCTCAACGTCGATGTTCTTTCTTTGTGCAAAGAGAATGTTGCCGCCTATTGCCTTTACAGGGAATATGCCTGCATGGAACGCAAGGCTGCTGCCCTTTTCTATGTCGCTTAATGAATCAAGCAGCTGGCCTATCCTTGCTCTGAAACTCTCTACATTATCAAAATCCAGCAGCAGCGCAAAGCTGTCCTCAGAACAATGTGCCACAAGTTCTTTCTTTTTAGCAAAGCGTTTGAGCGTATTATAGACCTCAACAAGCTTAGCCTCGCCCTCGTCTACCGAGTTGCACACGCAAAAACGCCTGTAGCCGACAAATTCAAGGTCAATGAGCGCAAAGTCTTTCTTTAAGTTTCTCATCTTTGTGAGCTTGTTCTCTGCGTTGTATAAGAACCACAGCCAGTTGCGGCCGTTTACCTTTATATCCGTAAAGAGCAGGTTTCTCATTCTGCGGGCACGCAGCAAGCTTCTGATGAGCATTATGAAGAATATGAACATCAACAGCCCGATAGAGAAAAGGAACACCACAAGTATGATGAAAATGCCGAGAAGATCCTTCGTTCTTGTCGTTACCATAAGCCTGAAATAAACAGCCTGACCCTTTTCGGGAATATCGATCTTCACCCATATAGGCATCTGCATAAACGAGCGATCGTTCTTAAGTAAAGTCATATTGCTTTTTTTCTGAAGTTCCTCTTTTTTCTTATTATATTCTTCGCTTTTTTCCTTTTCACCCTCAAAGCCATCTTTAAATCCGGCAGTAAAGCCGTCTTCATCATCGGGATAATCATCGTCGAATTCATAATCTTCACCGTCGTCATCTAACAGCTTATCGAGATTTTTATATATATGCTTGATGAACTCTTCCTGATCTATCCCTATAGTTTCGTCATCTTCCGGCAGTCTTACTATGTATCTGTTCTTGTCCTCATAGATCTCATAGGTGTAGCGCTCTAAAAGTTCATCATCCGTCAGCTTGTCATCATCATATGACGCCGAGGTAGTCAGCAGATATTTTGCATGGCTGGTCGTTCTTGTGTCCTCGCCCTGCTGTCTTATGATCTTTCCGTTTTCATCAACGAGCACATAGCTCATGCCACATCTGTCAAGAACAAAGTTGCCCTCTATTTTACTCGAAACAGTGGCGTATGTCTTTGCAATATAAGACGCCTTGTCTATTTCGCCCGTAAGACGTGTATCTATCTGAAGCCTTGCCAGCATAAATGCCAAATGCGTGAACAGCTCCATTAATACGACCATAAAAATCATAGAAACAAAAAACCATACTACAGCCCCTGTTTTTTTAGATTTGAGAAGCTTTTTTCTTTTCTTCTTTCTCTTTTTAAGATCAGTCATCATTTCACCCCCCAAAGATGAATTATACTTATGTTTATTATACTATAATTCATCACTTTTTGTCAAGAAATATAATAGATGTTTGCTCTTTCCGGCGGATAGCGCACAAGACACTTGACTTAATCAAATATTTTTGAATATAAATACTGAAATTTACCCTTTTGGGAGAATTATTTTATGAAAAAGTCAATTTTTCGGCCTTTCTATTATTGACAATACGAATTAAAAGTGGTATAATATTGTATAGGCAATGCAGATGCATACAAAGGCGTAGCCGGTGGCTGTGCGGTGTTGCCTATCGTAACCGAAAATATAAGTTTGGACAATTTCAGCATATAAATAATCGGCTGAATGTCCGCTTTGGGTTTATATAAATCTACCGTTACAGGAGGAAATTGTTATGGCATTTATGCTTTACAGTATTGACGACGCTATCGACTGCAAGTATGTTGTTATGAAAACAATGAGCGGGCAGGCTAAGGCCGGCACTCTGGTACATATTATGGATACCAACGAGAAGTCGGACGGTATCATCGTTGACTACCGTGTTACAAGAACTGGGCAGAATTTCGTTGCCAGATTCAACACGGTGAAAGATTTCTGCAAGTGGGCTCACCCCGACACCTTCCTCGCAAGGCACTATGATGCTTTCTCGAAGAAGGAGATACAGCAGTATCTCAAGGTCAAGGAGAGGTCGTTTGTTTCCTTCTGCCTGCCTATAATTCTTATCGCCCTTGTTGTTGCATGGGTGCTTGGTCTTGTAGTTATCGGCGGCGGTGCAGGTATCGCAGTTGCTATCGTTCTCTCGATATTCGGCGTTTTAGGCACGCTGTTCCTTTTCAAGACCAGCAAGGAGAAAACAATGCTTAAGATGTATAGTAAAGTCAACGTCGGCATTGGGTTCAAGTAAATCACATAGTTTTCAAGCCGCCTGTATCGGGCGGCTTTTTTTGCGCCTTATCAAGCAAAAAACTACCCCTGTAAAGCCTGACAAACGCCAGACCTACAGGGGCAGCTGAAATTACATTTTCTTTCTGAAAAAGAAGTTGGATTTTGCGACCTTCTTGCGCCGCTTGGCCTGCTTTAAAAGCTCCTCGGGTGAGATGAGCGGCTTTGCATCAATCTCATCCTTCGGCTTGAAGCTGTCGGCCTTGCCGCTTGCAACGTCCTCGAACACCGCAAGTGTATCCTCAACGGGAGTAACTGCGTCAGTAGTTGCAGCGAACATACTGTTTTCTTCTATCTTGACAGGTGCGTTACCGCTTGCGGCTTCGGCTGCCTTCTTCTCGGCAAGCTTCTTGTCAATGGCCTCCTGTGCGGCACGCTGTCTTGCTCTCTTTTCTTCAAGAGCCTTCTCCTCGTCCTCGGGGGTAGTCTCGGTCTCCTCAGGCATCGAGAAATCAAAGCCGTCCATAAAGCTTGCGGCTTCGGCAGACATAGCGGGAGCTTCCTCCTGCTCTTCGGCCTGTTCGGGCTCTTCTTCCTCTGCCTGCTCCTCAGTCTGCTCAGGCTCTTCCGCCGCCTCGGTTTCTTCCGCCTGCTCGGGCACCTCTAACGACTCAATGCTGAGTTCTTCCATCTGCGGCTCGGCCTCTTCGGGCTGCTCTGCAACTTCGGAATAATCCTCGTCATCGTCATCATACTTGACCGAGAAATCCTCGTCGGGGTCGGCAGGTTTTGTGAGGTCTACGGGCTTGTCCTCAATGATGTTGAGAGATGCCTTAACTGATATCTCCTTATCGGGGCCAAGGCAGACCATACACTTTTTATTGTTCGGGTTAAGGGCGAGCATTATATCAAGACACTCCTGCGAGGGCTGTAAAAACTCATCATCGGAAAGCCTTATAACGCAGATATTGTTTGCAACGTCAAAGCCTGCGTCTTTCATCATCGCATATGCAGATGTGTCAGCGGGAACGTCAACAATGTTGCCGTCCTGTATCGTTATACCCGATATGCAGGTGAATATCTCGTCCTTCTCATTTGTAACGAATGCCGCATTACAGTCAGCAAGCTGAGGTCTTGCAAACCTCATTCTCTGTGCATTTTCTGTTGCGTATTTATAGAATTCGCCTAATTTCAAGGCTAACACCGCCTTTATAAGACTGAACTAACAGTCTATAATTTTGTACTTATCATCTTTTCAGCACGCTTGCTCTTCTCTCAGCAGCAAGGCGCTTGTTCTCGGCAATCTTTGCCTTGATGACATCGTTATTGGCCTTTGCAAGCTCTTCATCATAAACGCAGGAGAGCGAGATATCGTCCTCCGTGCCGAAGTGAGAGCGCTTAACAAGGTTATTCTTGAGCGAGCCCATGAATGCGTCGGGGTTAGCGAGCTGGCCTGCGATTATCGTATGATAATCAAGGAAGTCATTATCGCTGCCGAAGCTTGTGTAAAGACCGTCTGTAGAAACGCATATGCAAAGCAGCTTCTTGTTAGGCACATAGAATGAGTCAAACATATCCGCCGCAAGGGCATTACACATACTTGATGTGATGTTTGCGGGATTAGACTCCTCATAGTCCATTATCATAGAAGTCTCGCCGTCTTCAAAAACAGCAACAAGGCTGCCGTCACCTATCTGGAAGCCGAAGGTATAATCCCTTGCAGCTACCGCAGCTACCAGCGTTGTGCCGTAGTAAGACTCGGGCGGTATCTCCTCAAACTCCTCGGGCTTGAACTTTGAAAGCTCGTCGGGTGTCACGGGGTTCTTTGCAAGGTGGTCAAGCACCTTCTCGTTCCAGCGCATTATTATCTGCTTTTCGATGCACTTTACTATGCTCTTGTGCCTTTCCTTAAAGTTCTTATCAAACTCGTCGGGGTCAGCATAGAACCGCTCTATCGTTTCAACTGCTGCTTCAACAGCCGCCTGTGAGCCTACATTCGATCTGAAATGCTTCTTGCTTCCGTGGCCGTCGGCTACAACTGCCGCAGCAAAGCCGTTGCCGACCTTGAACGCAGAGCTGTCCTGGCACACTATATTTCTCTTTTGGTGGCTCGCACCCATAACTGAGTGGCTAAAACCATTGAACATGATCGATCAACGTCCCTTCTGTACTCTTTGTTGAGGCAGAGCGTGTCGGCATGACGCCTTCCCTCTTACCTCCTGCTACTAATCACCAACCTGTATCGAAGGATACGTCGTCTGCCTCATTCTTGTTAACGAGTTCCTGTATCTGCTGACCGAGCATCTTCTGCTTGGAAGCGTATACGTCCTCGTCGCTGAGCTCTGCATCGTTCTGGTCTGCAAGTGTCATAGACTTAGAGCCTATCTGCGAAGCAGTTACGGCAACTATCTTGATCATCTGTGCGAGCTGGTTGCCCGAGTAAGCATGAACAACTGTATCAGCGCTGCCTGTGAACTCTGCGAGCATATCATCATTTGCCTCGTTGCCGATACCGAGCGCAGCCTTAAGGCCGAACTTATACCAGCTGTTTGTAGAAAGTTCCTTTAAGCCTTCCTTGTAATCATCGGAAGGATAGCCGTCTGTCATAAGGAATATAACAGGTGCGAACGAAAGCGAGGGAGAGTTAAGGAAGGAGTTTCTTGACATTCTTGTGTTAAGCTCCTTGAATGCAGCGCCCATGCTTGTAACGCCCTTGGCTGTAAGTCTTGCCCACTCAAAGTCCTCAATAGCTATAGGCTCTGAGTACATCCACTTAACGTCTGTCGAGAATGTAAGAACAGCGAGCTTGACTTCTGTATCAGCCTCGCCGACCTTTCTTATCTCGGGAACGAGCTCTTCCATAACGGTGTTGAGCTCACCCATCTTAGTGCCCTTCATACTGCCTGATGTATCTATCAGGAAGAAGATAACAAGGCTCTTTCTCGAAACGCCTGTAGCACCCAGCGGGTCGTCATCAAAATCAAACATATCATCAAGATCATCAGCAGGGGCTGTGTTCTCAGCAGCATTCACCTCAACGGCAGCCTGCTGCTCTTCCTGCACGGGGCCATTTCCCTTATTCTTCTTGCTCATATCCAATGCTCCTTTACGTTTTTTGAAAATGTAATTTTTTTATTTATCAGCCCTGGATCTTTGCGGTGACATCACCGAAATCTATCTCCAGACCCGGCCATATCGGGCAGCCCTTACCGGGGTCTACCTTATAGAACTGGCCGTCGGGCATTCTTACGTTCCATACCTTTTCCGAGCTGTTTCTTATACCGAGCACGCCGGGCTTAAGCTTATTCTCAACAAGCTCACCTGCCACGCCGATAAAGTCATCGGAATTCTTCTCGATATCGCACTCATAGAACTTAGAGCCGATGAACAGCGGCATTCTGTAGTCCTTATCCGAGAAGCCGAGTGTTGCAAAAGTCATGCCGCACTTGGGGCATCTGTATGTTGTGCTGTCCTGCTTCTCGAACATTGATGTAAAGTTCGTTCTGCCGCAGGTGCAGGCGATTATCTCAGTTCTCAGTCTCATAAACAGCTGCTGCCATTCGTTCTCGATTATTCTCTTGTTGGGGTCTGCAAGGCCTTCTGTAAAGGACTTGACAAACGCTTCCTTGATATAATCGGGGTATATTCTCCAGAACTTGATAACATTATCATGTATGCCTCTTACAGGTCTGTTTGTGGTATTCTCAGGGTCATATACGAACACCGCATCAGAGCCGTAATGCTTAAGCTCTGCCGCCTCGGTCAGGCACACGTCCTTGACAACCTTTTCGCCCTCCATAGGGTCGCCTCTGAACAAGAGCTTAAAGAGCACGACTGCCAGCGAATATTTATCCGTCTGTGTATCAGGCTTTGCGATACCTCTTACTATCTCAGGCGCCATATAGCCGGGCTTACCGCCTATACCGAAGTTTGCGCCGTCAGGTGCGATATTATCGCAGTCAACTACCAGAACGGCACCGGTATCTGTATTGATAAAGAAACCGCCGTCATTCAAGTCCTGATAGCTCTTACCTGCTCTGTGCAGCTGTCTGAAAGCGTTAGCTATATTGATGCAGGCTGTTACCATAGCCTTAAGGTCGGTAAATCTTACAGGCTCTCTTATTGCTCTGCCTGTGAGGGGGTCAACCTTAAGCTTATATGTATTGAGAATATCAACAAAGCTGTCAAAGCTGTCGGGCTTAAGCTCCATAAGGTAGCCGAATGTGCCGTCCTCCATATTCTTGGTGAGGTATCTCGGCCAGATGAACTTATTGCTCGGCGCACCGTCGGAGATATTTCTCTTGATATTGGCCTTGAACTGCTCGGGGTCTTTCATCTTGCTGATGTCATACCACTTGAGCGCCCACTTCATACCGTTATACTCAACGAGATAAACAGTACCCTGACCGCCGCTGCCGATTATTCCGGCGACCTTGGCCTTACCTCCTAATTCGAGTTCGACTTCCTGTCCTATACTAAGCTCCGTCATGCGGATCATTCCTCCATTTCATCTTCGCCCGGCAGAGGTGCTCCGACAGCCAGGGTCTTGAATTTTATTTTATTCTGGATACAGTATTTATGAATATACGAATTTTCCGTACACACCACAGTAAGCTGCGGGCAATATGAAAATGCGTTTTCATCTATGAATTTTACGTTGCTCGATGCCACGAGAGTTCTCAAAGAGCCGCAGCCCGAGAAAGCGTTCTCGCCTATGCTGTTGACCGAATCGGGCAGCCTTACCTTTTCAAGGGAAGTGCAGCAGAAGAATGTGTTATCGCCTATATCAAGTATTCCTGCGGGGATACTTACCTTTTTAAGCGAAACGCAGGCGTTGAATGCGCCTTTTTCTATCTTCTTTACCGATTTGGGAATGATGACCTCTTCGAGCTTCTTGCAGTCAGAGAAAGCATATTCGCTTATCATCATCAGCGTATCGGGCAGCTCAACATCTCTCATAAAGCCGTAGCCGTCGAAGCAGTAGCCGTCGAGCTTTGTAAAGCCCTCTTTAACAACAACGTGCCTTGCTATACGGTTTTTGAAAGCATCTATCCTGCCGAAGACCTTAAGGTCGAAGTTAACGGCAGTAGGAGTCTTTTTCTTATCCTTATCCTTCTTGGGGCTTTCCTTCACCATCATTGATGAGGGGTAGCCGAAGCCAAGCATATAGCCCAGAGATGCCAGCACGAACTCAGTTTCGCTGCCGCTCATCTCAAATTTTCTCGTCAGCTTATCACGCACCTCAGAGAACTCTTCCTTCTTATCGAAGGCTTTGAGTATATCGGTAAGTGCGCCTGCTCTTACAGCCTTTTCGAGTATCGTTCTTTCTACGTCATACTCGGGAATATAGTCTCTGAGCATAGCGCAGAAAACGTCGATATTCTTTATCCTCTCATGCTGCTCGGCAACAAGCTCGCTGAGTGCCTGCTGCACACGCTTGGTATTGCCAAAGCCCAGGACGTTATATTTTACGAGCCTTCTGCATTCGGGGCAGACAGCGCTGCCTGTCCTTATCGTCGCCTGACAGTATTCGCATTGCATAAGCAGCTCTCCTATCCTTAAGCCCGCCCTTCATGGGCATGGCCTTTTTTCATTTTCCATATACAGATATGACCCATACCTATATAGTCTAATTATATCATTTTTGCCCACATATGTCAAGCAAAAACCCAATATTTTATGCATTTTTTCATAAAGGTTTTTGAATTTTGTTATATCTTTTTACTCGCATCAGGCATATGACCTCTCACCTCTAAAAAGTACAGCCGACATATCCCCATTTTCAGAGGATATGCGGCTGTTGTGGTAGGTATTATTTCTTGCTCTCGGCCTTTTTGAGGTTATCGTTGATGCTGTCAACAAGACCGCTTATCTGTGTTATCGACTTACGTATAACATCAGAGCTTTCGTTTGTTACGTTAACGTTATTATCAAGATCCTTGAACGCATCGAGGGTAGTCTCGAGTATCTCAACGAGCTGGCCTACGCTGCCTGCGTCCATTGTGGAGTTGCCCTTACAGAAGCCTATAACGCTCTCGAGCAGCTCATTAACTGTAGATGCTCTGTCGCTGGTCTTTGCGGTAGACTCGCCTATGGTATCCACATTGGAGTTGATGTTTGCAAGATCCTGCTTAAGAGTATCGGAAAGTGCGAGACACTCGCCCGTTATCTCAGAAAGCAGCTCGTGCTGTCTTGTAAGGTCGCTGTGCCTTGCAGTAAGCACGGTCTTAGCGTGGATAACGCAGTTATCAGCTGTGTTAAGGCCTCTGCATATAGCTGTAGCCATAGCACGGCATGAATCATAACCGCAGGCATGGCAGTTGAAATTGCGATCTTCCTCGGTGTGCTTGCCCATCATCTCGAATACAGCATCAAGCTGCTTCTCTGTCGGGGGCGGAGTAGGAGTAACTGCCTTATATGTTCTCATAAAGTCGGAGACTTTAAGATCCTTGTCGAATTTCTCAAAGAGCTTATCAGCGCCGCCGCCGAAAACGCCGGTCTTACGCTTTTTCTTAGCGTCCTTCTCGATCTCCTTCATAGTCGACATAACATCGAACATCGACTGCTTTGTTCCGGCGCCGGGGCCTATATTACAGCCGAACTCACACGAAAGCACATCGAACACCTCGGGGTGTTTGAAATCAGGCATCTGAGCATACATATCAAGCTCGGGGTAAACCTTATG